>WLEX01000146.1 GCA_009704065.1 Actinomycetota bacterium | reverse complement strand
GCCACGAAGGCCCTCCTCGAACTGTGTGTTAGCGAATAGGACCGGAACGGTCCGTTAATTCGCGTGATGAAATCACACTGTCGATAATGCCATACTCGACGGCCTCATTTGCTTCTATTACGAAGTCACGATCGGTGTCGGCATGAATTCTTTCGATGCTTTGGCCGGTGTGCTTGGCCAAAATCTCTTCCAGAAGGTCGCGCATACGCAAGATTTCCTTGGCGGCAATCTCTAGATCGGTTACTTGGCCGTATCCCACTTGGCCGTATGGCTGGTGGAGTAGAACTCGACTGTGAGGGAGAGCAAGACGCTTTCCTTTCGTTCCAGCTGCAAGCAACACGGCCGCTGCCGACGCTGCCTGACCGAGACAGATGGTGGCAATGTCGTTCTTGATGAACTGCATGGTGTCGTAGATGGCGAACAACGAGGTGATGTCGCCACCAGGGCTATTGATGTAGATGTTGATATCGCGATCTGGGTTTTCGCTCTCTAAGTGAATGAGCTGCGCGCAAATGAGGTTGGCCACCGTGTCGTCAATTGGCATACCAAGAAAGATGATGTTCTCTTTCAACAAACGAGAGAACAAGTCGGAGGTGCGCTCACCACGACTGGTTTGTTCGGTGACGTTTGGTACGTAGTAGTTCTGAAAGTTCATTCTGCGTCTTCTTCGTGGTCGTGATCGTGATCGTGGTCGTGTTCGCCGAGAACCGTGTCGGTGTCGAGAACAGTTCCATTCTGGTCTACAAAGGAGACGTTGTGGAGGAGCCATTCAAGAGCATGTGACTTACGCATCTGAGCCACGAGATCAGCAACAGCATCATTTTGCTCGTAAGCCTTACGCACCTTGGCAGTTTTCTCGTTTACTCGAACGCCGATTGCTTCGTATTCGGCTTCGATATCGGCATCGGTGACTTCGATACCCTGCGCAACGGCTACCGCGCGAAGAGCAAGATCGACTTTGACAGCCTTTTCAGATTGTTCCTTCATGCCGGCGATAAACGACTCGGTGTCTTGACCGGTAGCCGAAAGCCATTGATCGAGGGCGATTCCCTGCTGCTGGAACTGCTGGATTGTGTTTTGAACACGTGCCTGCAGGTCTCCCGCAACCATCGATTCAGGAACTTCGATTTCAACAAGCTTTGCGAGCTCATCAGTAAGACGATCGACAACGGTGCGACGCATTTGATTCACGCGCATTTCCGTATAACGCTCAACCAACGAAGAACGCCATGCACTAATGGTGTCTGCTTCAGAGATGTTCTCTGCGACCCACTCGTCGGTCAACTCTGGCAATTCAAGCGTCTGTACTCGCTGCACAGTGACAACAAAATCGGCTTCTTCTTCAGTTCCATTAGGAACGGCGCTGAACTTCAACACGTCGCCTTTTTTAGCGCCGGCGAGATGACCGTCGAATCCAGGTGCAACCCAGCCGCGACCCACTTCATAGGTCCATTCATCGACATTGAGTCCGGGAACTGGCTCGCCATCGCGAAGACCTTCGAGATCGATGACCACATTGTCGCCCGTTGCTGCTGCACGATCGACATCAACCAACGAACCAAAACGACGACGCTCTGTTTCAACAGCCTCATCGATTTCTTCATCGGTCATTGTTGGGCTTGTTAATTCGACACGTAATCCTGCATAGCCAGGCACTGACACTTCAGGGCGAATCTCGCACGTTGCTTCAAACAAAACCGGATACACGAATGCGACAGGATCTGCATTCTCGGCATCGGCTGGTTCGTTGTTGTTTAACAACTGCACATCGGGAGTAGCAATGATGTCGAGGTCGTGCTCACGCACTGCCTTGCTGAGATATTCAGGAATCGCATCTTGGATTGCCTGACCGCGTGCAGCATCGATACCGATACGTGCCTCGAGAACGCGACGAGGAGCTTTACCTGGACGGAATCCGGGCAGGCGCACCTCTTGGGCGATCTTGCGGAATGCAGCATCGAGGTTGCGGTCAAATTCCGCCTCGTCTACTTCGATGGACAGCTTGACTTTGTTGCCTTCTAGGGCTTCGAGAGTGCTTTTCACAGGAAGCGAAGTGTATCGGGGCACCTCCCGTAGTCCCATTGGTGGTCGAATCTCACGGGTTCGCCTCTTGACCCCTACTTCCAGCAATAATGGAGACATGACGCTTTGGAAGCCACACGCACTCGCCAACCCCCATCAAGGGCAAATCAACTTGCGCAATGGCGACAAGGTGGTGACCAGTGTTGATATCGACGGCGCCCCAGCTGGAACTCCTGGCAAGGTCATCTTGTCTAACGGTTTTAACTGGTTGCGCTACCGCGTGCAATTCACCAATGGCAGCGAAATCGGAGATCTCGACCACCGCCACCTCACACCTGTTGGCCGAACAGCCAAAAGATTGGCTCGTGAAGCCAAGCGTGCACGCTAAACACTCGCGGTAGCATGTAGTTCACATCGCGGGGTGTGGCGCAGTTGGTAGCGCGCCTGGTTTGGGACCAGGAGGCCGGGAGTTCAAGTCTCCCCTCCCCGACCATTATTCCTTTCCTACACAAGGAGCCTGTATGCCTGCCGATCTCGATGCAGCAAAGTACGTCTCGTTTACGACCTACAAAAAAGATGGAACAGCAGTGTCGCTTCCTGTGTGGGTAGTGCCGTTTGAAGATGGATACGCCTTCACAACCGACCCCGATGCCTTCAAGGTCAAGCGCGTCCGTCGCGACCCACGTGCATCGCTGGCGGTGAGCACTTTTAAGGGAGCAGTTTCACCTGGTGCAACGGTTCATCACGGCACCGCAGTGGTCCTTGAGGGCGAAGAAGGGGCAAAAGTGGCAGCAATCGTGCGAAAAAAATATCGCGTGATGTACCTGCTTATTATTGCCAATTCGAAGCTGCAACGCTTACGTGGCAAGGATTCGCACTCCGCAGAAACCGCCATCAAAGTTACTCTCTCAGAATAATTTCCAAACAATTTGGAGTTATCCCTAGGTTTTCCACAGGCTCACGGCTAGTCTGCTCAGGCACTTCGAGTGCGTCCATGGGTACAAACCGGTATCTATGGCCCTTACAAGGGAGATACCCCCATGGACACCCGTCCTTCTTTTGCTGACCTTGGTCTGCCCACGCCCCTGGTCGATGAACTCACCTCTCAAGGTCTCATCGAACCATTCCCCATCCAGCAAGCAACCATCGCAGATGCGTTGTCTGGCCGTGACACCCTCGGCCGCGGCCGCACGGGATCTGGCAAGACTCTTGCTTTCACCCTTCCCCTCTTGGCACGTCTTGCAGCAAGCGGCAAGCAACGTGAGCCATATGCACCTCGTGCATTGGTACTCGTTCCTACACGCGAACTTGCAAACCAGGTATGCGATGTTCTCGCACCACTTGCCAAGCGTCTCGGTATGCGCACCGCAACCGTGTACGGCGGTGTTGGCTATCCAAAACAAATCGAAGCAATGCGTAATGGCGTTGACGTTGTTGTTGCTTGCCCAGGTCGTTTCATCGACCTCATGGAATCAGGTCATGTTGATCTTGATGCCGTTGAAGTAACAGTCCTCGACGAAGCCGACCACATGGCAGAGCTTGGTTTCCTTGAGCACGTCACACAGATTTTGTCGAAGACACCACGCGAAGGACAGCGCTTGTTGTTCTCAGCAACACTTGATCGCGGAATCGACAAGCTTGTTCGCAAGTTTCTCAACAACCCAGTGACTCACGAAGTTGATTCAGCTGACGAAGAAGAATCAGCAATGATTCATTACTTCTTCAATGTAAATCAGGCAAACCGTTTCGACGTGATTTCTGATCTTTGTGCCGCACCTGGTCGTTCACTTGTCTTTACTCGCACAAAGCACGGCGCACGCAAGCTCACCGAAGCCCTCATCAAAGCGGGAGTTCCTAGCGTTGAATTGCATGGCGATCTTTCTCAGAATGTTCGCGCACGTAATCTCGCTGCCTACTCAAGCGGTAAGGCCGACACGTTGGTAGCAACTGACATTGCAGCACGTGGTATTCACGTCGACGATATTGCGCTTGTTATTCACGCCGATCCACCAGAAGAGCACAAGGCATTCCTTCACCGCTCGGGCCGTACTGCACGTGCCGGTGCTGCTGGCACAGTTATCACCATGGTGACCGAGAACATGCGTCGTCATGTGAAGCGTCTTGCAAAAGATGCCGGCATCGACCCG
>WLEX01000145.1 GCA_009704065.1 Actinomycetota bacterium | reverse complement strand
CCAGTGAAAAAGTGACCTGCTGAACATGAGTACACTTATGCACATGGCAAGTACAAAGTCCACCGTCGACCACCTCCGCAACATCGCACTGTTTTCTGAGTGCTCCACTAAAGAACTCGGTCTCGTTGTGAAGAACTCCTCCGAGCGTGTTCTCAAAGCCGGAACCATCATCATGGATCAGGGCCAAGCAGGTCGCGAGGCCTACGTCATCCTTGAAGGAAGCGCCACCGTGAAGCGCAACGGCAAGAAGATCGCCTCTGCAAAAGCTGGTTCGGTCATTGGCGAATTGTCACTTCTCGACCAAGGCCCCCGCACCGCTGCTGTCATTGCCGACACCGATGTTCGTCTCCTTGTTATCTCCGAGCGCGCCCTCAAAAATGCCATCGAGAACATCCCCGTTATCTCACGCAAGTTGCTCAAGGCTCTTGCCACCCGCGTTCGTGAACTCGACCGCGCCCATTTCGGCTAATTCCTAGTCCTACGTAGGGTTTTATGCCCTACCAATCAGGAAGTACGGGCTCTCGACCACTAGCGTTGACTCTGTTATGAGCACAGACGCCACGCCCAGCACCGAGAAGACGCCAAAGCGACTTCGCCCGTACCAACTCTCCCTTGCCATCGGCATCGGCATGGGTACGTTCACCATGTTCTCCGGAATCATTCCGCAGTTCACCCATTGGCACAGCACTTCTGAAAAGACACGTGAAGTGTTCGAAGGAATCCCTGGTCCTATCCAGGCCGCCTTCTACACCATCTTGCCCGCGATGCTTATTTGGGGTTCGTTCCAGTTTGCTAACCGCATGCGCAACTGGGAGCGCGGAGCGCCCGACCGTCGCCGCACCACACCAAAGAATGCAAAGCGTCGTCTTGCCGATTACCGCGCCGGTGTCTACATGCGTACCTTGTTGCGCGACAGCGCAGCTGGCCTCATGCACTCAATGATGTATTTCGGTTTCCTCATTCTGTTGGGCGTCACCACAGTTCTTGAAGTCGATCACCAATTGCCTGAAGCGCTCAAGTTCCTTCACGGCGGCGTGTATCAGGGCTACGTAATGGTCGGCGACTTCGCTGGTCTTATGTTCACTATCGGTGTTGTGTGGGCCATTGTGCGCCGTTACATCCAACAGCCGTATCGCATTCGCATTAAAACAAAAGCAGAACACGGCATCATCCTTGCCGTGATGTTGATCATCGGACTTTCTGGCTTCGGCGCAGAAATGTTCCGCATTGCTGTCAGCACTGCCGAGGGCAAAGACATGGCATTTGAAAGCTGGTCTTTCATTGGCTATCCATTGTCACAACTAGTTGATGGTGCTTCTTTGCAAGCTCTCGAAAACTGGCATCAAGTGATGTGGGTTGCACACGTAGTTGCCTTTATTGGTTTCCTTGCCTTGTTGCCACTCACCATGTTGCGCCACATCTTCACGTCGCCACTCAACATGTACCTGAAGGACAAGGATCGTCCAAAGGGTGCAATGCGCGCCATGCCAAACCTCACCGAAACATCACTCGAATCATTTGGTGCAGCTGTTGTTGAAGACTTCACATGGAAGCAATTGCTCGACCTCGACTCATGCACCATGTGTGGTCGCTGCACCAGCGTGTGCCCTGCACATGCAACAGGTAAGCCACTCGACCCACGTGAAATCATTTTGAAGTCAGGCGAAGTAATGGCAGCAACTGCTGCACATGCTCCTGGTGGCTCTGTGACTCCTCCACTCTCTGTCGATTCCGAAATCAAGATCGGCGCAAACTCGTTGTTCGAGCGCATCACAGCTGAAGAAGTGTGGTCGTGCACCACATGTAAAGCATGTGACGAAATCTGCCCAGTGAACATTGAAATTCTCGACAAAATTCTCGACATGCGTCGTTACCTCTCACTCATGGAAAGTAATTTCCCTGCAGAGTTGGGCAACGCATACCGCGCAATGGAAAACCAAGGAAACCCTTGGGGTATGAACCAAGACGATCGTGCCGAATGGGCAAAAGATCTCAATGTCGAAGTTGTTGATCCTGGTGCTGCTTTCAACCACGAGTACTTGTACTGGGTTGGTTGCGCCGGTTCATTCGACGACAAGAACAAAAAAGTAACGCAAGCAATGGCCAAGTTGCTCGACCGCGCCAATGTCGACGTTGCAATTCTCGGCCCAAGCGAAATGTGCACAGGTGACTCTGCACGTCGTTCAGGTAACGAGTACTTGTTCCAGATGCTTGCATTGCCAAACATTGAAATGATGAACGGCATGGGTGTTCGCAAGATCATCACACAGTGCCCTCATTGCTTCAACACGTTGAAGAACGAATACCCACAATTGGGTGGCAACTACGAAGTGATTCACCACAGTGAGTTCCTCGAACACCTCATCGATACCGGCAAGCTCGATATCCGTAGTGCATCTCTTGAAGATCGCATCACATATCACGACTCGTGCTACCTCGGTCGCCATAACGACGTGTACTCAGCACCTCGCAAAATTGTGGGCTCTATCAAGGGTGTACAAATTGTCGAGATGCCACGTAATGGCACACAGGGCATGTGCTGTGGCGCCGGTGGCGCTCGCATGTGGATGGAAGAGTCAATCGGCACCAAGGTCAATGACGAGCGTGCAGCCGAGGCAATTAGCACTGGTGCAAGCCGTGTCGCTACAGCGTGCCCCTTCTGTTACATCATGCTCGACGATGGCGTGAAGGCTTCAGGAATCGAAGAAGGCAGCGTCAAAGTTGCCGACATCGCAATTCACCTTATGGATGCACTTGAAAACGGCGAGCGCAATTTGGCAAACCAAGCTGCACCACTCGCCGGCTCAGTCGGCGAATAACTAAACGTCTTAATCGATGGGCGGCCGGTAGGTCGACAAGAAATTACCGAGGCGACCAATCGCTTCGGTGAGATCTTTCGCCCATGGCAACGTGACGATGCGCAGGTGATCGGTGTTCGGCCAGTTAAAGCCTGTGCCCTGCACTAGCAACACATGTTCGGCACGCAAGAAGTCGAGCACGAAACGGCGGTCGTCTTGAATGTCGTACATTTCGGGGTCGAGTTTGGGAAACACATACAACGCACCCTTTGGTTCCACAACAGAAACTCCAGGTATTGCACGTAACGCAGTCACAGCCGCATCGCGCTGTGCGAGCAAACGCCCACCAGGCAAAATGAGATCTTCAATGCTCTGGCGGCCACCAAGTGCAGTTTGAATGGCGTGCTGTGCAGGCACATTGGGGCACAAGCGCATATTGGTGAGCATGTTGATGCCCTCGATATAACTCTCTGCATGCTTGCGAGGGCCAGTGACCATCATCCATCCAGAGCGGAAACCTGCAAGGCGATACGCCTTTGATAAACCATTGAACGTAAACGTGAGTACGTCGGGTGCGACTTCTGCAAACGTGTGATGCACTGCGTCGTCGTACAAAATCTTGTCGTAAATTTCGTCAGCGAAAATAATGAGATTGCGTTCCACAGCAATGTCGGCAATGGCACGCAAGATCTCGCGGCTATACACAGCACCTGTTGGGTTATTGGGGTTAATCACCACAATGGCGCGAGTACGCGGTGTAATTTTTGAGCGAATGTCGTCGAGGCTCGGATTCCATCCGTCTTCTTCGTCACACAAGTAATGCACAGGATTTCCGCCAGCAAGGCTTGCTGATGCAGTCCACAACGGATAATCGGGGGCAGGAATTAAAACTTCATCGCCTTCATCGAGCAATGCATTCAGGGCCAATTGAATGAGTTCGCTTGCGCCATTACCTAACCAAATGTCGTCAGGGTTCGTGATATCGATGCCGCGTGTTTGGTAGTGCTGCACTACTGCAGTACGTGCTGAACGAATACCTTGCGAATCGCTGTAGCCCTGTGACTCTTGTAGATGACGAATGACATCAACCAAAATTTCGGGTGGTGCTTCAAAACCAAATGGCGCAGGGTTACCAATATTGAGTTTGGTAATGCGATGGCCTTGTTCTTCGAGGCGTTTCGCTTCTACAAGTACTGGCCCGCGAATGTCGTAGAGCACATGCTCTAACTTCTCAGACTGTTTAATGTCTTCAGGCATGAGCTACTGAAAGTTCTCGAAGTAGCGCGAAGGAGTAGGGCCGCGCTGTCCCTGATACTTCGAACCTTTTGCGCCAGAGCCATATGGCTTCTCTGCAGGCGAGGTCATCTTCATGAAGCTGATCTGACCAATCTT
>WLEX01000144.1 GCA_009704065.1 Actinomycetota bacterium | reverse complement strand
TTGCACCGAACAAACCAATCGACAACATGAGCGGAATGGTGTGTTGCATTTGGCCAATCAAAATGATGGCGAGACCTTGCATACAAGCAATGAACACCATGAACTTCGCAAGTGGGAATTTTGGAATAATGCGACCACCCAAAAGGCGAAATACCACGCTGGAGCCAGAGAGAACCGACGTAGCAAGTGCGGCTGTTCCAGGCGAGGTGCGCTCCTCTACCAATTTCACAATTTGTTGAATCGAACCGACTTGGCTTCCCATTACCAAGACATATCCGAGTGTGACAGACCAAAAGAACTTGGTTCGAATAGCGATAGCCATAGGAGTACCCGGTAAATCAACAATGTGATCATTGGGCTTGGGTTGGCCATCGGGCATCCAATTGAGCGCGAGTGGGTCGGGACGAATTAACAAAAATGCTGGAAGCGTCATACCAACGAGCCACATCATCGCGAGATACGGACTGGCACCACTCATCTCTTTTGCATCGATGAGTTTCTTAATAATGGGCGTGAGCACCACCCCACCCATAGACAACCCTGAAGATGCGGCGGCAATACCCGAGGCGCGTTTTGTGTGGAACCATCGAGTCACCACCGTGGTTGCGGTGGTGAGACCACTAGCCGACCACGCAATGGCGAATACTCCGTACACAACAAACAACTGCCATTTTTCAGTCACTTGCCCAAGAGCCAAGAGCGCTACTGCGCCAAGTAAAGCCCCACCGTAAATGAGATACCGAACATCGAACTTTGCAATGAGTCGTGCAACAAACACGTTGAAGATGCCACCCACCAAGAAGAAGAATGTGGTGGCAATAGAGAGTGATGAAATCTTCCAGCCTTGTTCTTTAGAAAAAGCATTCAGATACACCGACATGCCATAGAAGCCAAGGGCTGAGCTGAAGAAGAGAACAGTGAAGCAACCGCCCACTACCCACCAGCCGGGGAATGCGTCTTTCTTACCGAGATATACGCGTGTAGCAGTGGTGTTCATGGAGCCCCCGTTCCGAGGCTCACCCTAGACGGGAAGTTCTATGTAGCCGTAGGCGTAGAACTAAGCGAAAGCGGCGTAACCGTCGATCTCGAGTTGGTCGGCCAATTCTGGGCCACCACTTGAGACAATGCGACCAGCCACCATGATGTGCACGATGTCGGGCTTTAGTTCTTCAAACAAACGCACGTAGTGAGTAATAGCAAGCACACCAAGATTGCTCTCGTGTGTTGCTGCTTCCACGCGACGTGCACAGTCACGTAACGCATCGATGTCGAGACCAGAGTCGAGCTCGTCGAGAATGGCAAACTTTGGTTCAAGCACACCCAGTTGCATTGTTTCGTTGCGCTTCTTCTCGCCACCCGACAAGTCGACATTGAGTGCACGTGACACGAGGCCGGCGTCGAAATTAATACGACCTGCTTCGCTAGCAATGCGGTCTGCCATACCATCGGTTCCGCGTTGGCGAGCCGTAAGTGCTTCAGCCAACATTTGATCGGCGTGAACACCAGGAACTTCGGTGGGATACTGCATCACTAAGTGCAAGCCAGCGATAGCTCGTTCCCATGTAGGAATCGCAAGCATGTCGACACCATCGAGAGTGACTGAGCCACCAAGAACTGTGTATCCGGGCTTACCCATGATGACTGCAGAAAGTGTTGACTTTCCTGCACCGTTTGGGCCCATGATGGCGTGTACTTCGCCAGACTTCACAGTGAGGTCGATGCCTTTCAAGATTTCTTTGCCAGCAACTTCGGCGCGAAGGCCTTTGATTTCAAGCGTGCTCATTTGGAGCCATCCTTTGCTTCTACGACAACGTCACCATTTACAACAGTGGCAGTGAACACTGCGACTGGCTGTGTAGCAGGCAATGTGTCGGGCACACCAGTGACCAAACTAAAGGCACTGCCGTGCTTGATGCATTCGATCTGTTTTGTTTCACACCACACCAAGCCCTCAGACAATGAAATATCTGCATGGCTGCACTTGTCGGCAATGGCGAATACTTCGTCATCGATACGCACTACTGCAACGGCGGTGCCGTCAACAATCACACGATGTGCGGTGCCCGATTCGAGCTCGTCAAACTTTGCTACGACGGTCATTTGGCCACCTCATTCTCGGGGTTGAGTTTGTGGTTTACCGCTGTGCGCAATGTTTCAACATCGGCTTGCTTTGGCAAACGATCAATTACTTCGTTAAAGAATCCGAACACAATGAGACGTTCTGCGATTTCGGGCGGGATGCCACGGCTTTCGAGGTAGAACTTTTGCTCTTGGTCAACCGAACCAACAGTGCTGGCGTGACTGCACTTCACTTCATTGGTTTCAATTTCAAGGTTCGGCACGCTCTCGGCCCATGCGCCTTCACTCAGTGTGAGGTTGCGGTTTGTTTGGAAAGCCTGTGAGTGTGCAGCATTTGGCTTGATGTGGATGAGGCCGGTGTACACGCTGCGAGCAGTATCGCGAACAGCACCTTTGAACAATAGATCACTGTGTGTGCGAGGTGCTTCGTGAATTTGCAATGTGCGGAAGTCGTGCATTTGAGTGCCGCCTGCAAAATACAACGCGACTTGTTGTGCCGATGCGCCTTGCTCTACAAGGCGAACTTCGGTGCGCATACGGGCGTAATCGCCACCAAGAGCAACGGTTGAAAGACGCGTTGTTGAATCGCGATAACCAGCCGATTGCTGATGTCCGATTTGCCACGTGTTGAGACCCAACTGGTTAATAGTGAGGTAGTTCACTCGGGCACTTTTGGCCGCACGTACTTCAAGCACGGGAACAACGAGCGAGTGAATTGAATCGTCAGAGATAAACGTTTCAATCACTGTGACTTCAGAGTTTTCTTCAGCATCGATCACCAAGCGAGGGTATGCCACCACATTGCTTGCATCGAGATGATGAACAATATGAATGGCATCTTCAATAGCGACACCCTTGGGGATACGCAATGAAATGGTGTCGGCATGTGCTCCGTTGAGCTCAGCGAAAATATCAGGGTTGGTGACCATGGCAACACCAGCAAGAGATTCGGTAACTCGTACAGAATCTGCTCCTACTGTTTCGGTGCGCATGTGACCGTGTGTATATGCCGACATATCGAGTTCGGCTATACGGCTATAACGCCAGATCTCTTCGTCTGTGCTTGGCATCACTATTGCGGGGGTTGCATTCATGTTGTTTCTCTTCTTATGACTTCTTGCGGCGCCACCAACGGCGCTTTGCATTTTGTTCTTTGGCAATTTCTTCGATCATGGAAAAACCGATTGCATTAATAATTTCTTCGGCGGCATCAAGCACTGCTGCTGCAGACCCATCGTCGAGACCGGGCACACTTTTCGGAGTGGGCGGCGGTACAACGGTCCCGTGTGACCAGGCAACATCGGCAAGCCGGCGTTCGTATCCGTCACAGGGTTCTGGGCAACGCCATGGCGCATCGGGAGCTTTGTCGAGATTGCACTTACGTACTGCATCTCCAGTTGCATAAGTGCGACTTTCGAAATGCTTACATTCGGTGCGCATCGACATAGAAGACCAACAGCTGTAATTAGCCGATGGAGCCTTCCATTTGCAGTTCGATGAGACGGCTCCACTCAACGGCGTATTCCATAGGCAAGGTACGTGTGACGGGTTCGATGAATCCGTTGACCACCATGCTCATGGCTGCTTCTTGAGTAAGGCCACGGCTCATGAGATAGAACAACTGCTCGTCTGCAATTTTCGACACGGTTGCTTCGTGACCGATCTCTGCATCCTTTGCGCCAACTTCCATGTACGGGAAAGTGCGGCTTTCGCTCTTGTCGTCGAGAATCAACGCATCGCACTGCACGTGGCTCTTACAGCCGTATGCGCCTTCGTCGATGCGAACAAGTCCGCGATACGCAGTGATACCACCGTCTTTGCTGATTGATTTCGACACAATCTTCGATGATGTTTCCGGAGCTGCGTGCACCATTTTTGCGCCAGCATCCTGATGCTGACCAGCACCTGCATAGGCAACTGACAACACTTCACCAGTGGCCTTAGGACCCACCAAGTACACACTTGGGTACTTCATGGTGAGCTTGGAGCCAATGTTTCCATCGATCCATTCCATGTGGCCTTCTGCTTCAACACGTGCACGCTTTGTTACAAGGTTGTACACGTTTGGCGACCAGTTTTGAATTGTGGTGTAAGTGACATGAGCACTTGGCTTCACAACAATCTCAACAACAGCAGAGTG
>WLEX01000143.1 GCA_009704065.1 Actinomycetota bacterium | reverse complement strand
TGAACGCATAAAGAAACGACCTGATGCATAGAGCATGTTTGGAACGTCGTTTTGTGCACGGTTCAACTTAAGAGTCACAGTAAGTGCATCGGTTGCGGTCACTGAAACAATGTTTGCAATGAATGCTGTGCCGGTGCTCAAGGTGTAAGTGGTTGCAGCCCATTTTGCAGATGCATCATGTGCGAAACCAAGAGCCTTGAGTGTTCCGCCAGTTCCCTTGCCGATTGTCTTATCAAGCGTGCCGTCGTTTGCGAGTGCTCCAAGAACAGTCATGAACGACAAGGTTCCGATGTTGTCAACAGTCTTAGCCGTTGAGAGATCGGTGATATTTAGTGCCTTGAGAAGGGTCTTGCCTGTTTCTCCACCCAATGGGTTTGTTTGTGATGCAGGGCTTGCCATTGCGGTATAGACCTTTTGTGCATGACCAGCGAAGTCAGCTGTTGCTGCTTCGGTCTTTGCTACGACAACAGAATAGTAACCACCAGAATACTCAAGGTTTTGCTTCACGGCTGCAGCATCAAAAGCGACGCCGTCAGAGAATGTGATATTTGGCTTGAGCTTGATGGTCCAAGTCTTGAGATCTGCAGAAGGTGTTGCACTTTCTGCAAGAAGGCCGACCATGTCGCCACCGATTGTCTTTTCGAACAATGTTTCATAGACAGTGCGCTCAACCATGAGAGCAGAGTTTGCATTGTTGTCACCGAAACAGAAACCTGGAAGCGTGTCAAAGATTGCAACTTTGACTTTGCCACCGGACTTCGGCTTTGCAGCTGCAGTAGAAGCAGCGTGACTTGATGTAGTTGCAACGGTTGAGATCGCAATGGTTGTTGCTACAGCAACACCGATGCGACGCAACACGCGTGACCGATTGGTCTGACGTTGAGTCATTTTTGAGGTACCCCCATTTGTGTCGCACCACCGCGGTGTGACAATCGTCAAGGTAGTGGAGAAAGTTGCGTGACGCATGTCATGTGACATACGACCACGAATCGCACTAATGCACTTTTAGAAGAATCAATTTGCTTTGTACATGCAACTTGTTTACAAAACAAAAACAAAAATTGTTGCGCATTACAACGATGAAAAAAGATGCACTTTAATTGCGCCAAACTTTTTATTGTCAGCAACGTCAAACGCATGTGCTGCTTCTGAGAGCTCGAAACGATGCGTAACAATTGCATTGGTGATGTGTGGATGGTTATGCAGTATTTGCACAGCCTCTTCGAAATCATTGTGCGAATGGTCATGGCTATAAAAAATTGAGGGAACAATCGAAATCTCTTTCAGCATGATGGAATTATTCAAGGCGAGCGGACCCCAAATCATGCCGAACTCGATAATTGACCCTCGCGGACGAGTGGCATTCACGCACGCATCGAACGATTGTTGTGTGCAGACGGCATCGAATGAGATGTCGTAGTCAGTTCCTGGTGTGTCGATTGCCTTCGCACCTAGTGCTTCTGCCGCCATCTTCTGATGAGCGTGTCGACACACTATGTCGACATCGATACCGCGCGTTACTAATACAGCAGCGGTGAGAAGTCCGATAGAACCGGCACCGATCACGAGCACCTTCATTCCCTGCTGAATTGCTGTTCTATTGATTCCGTGAATAACTACTGCGAGTGGTTCAACAAGAGCAACCGATGCAGCATCGGTGCCGGACGGGACGAGAACAAGTCGTGAAGGATCTACAAGGACTCGTTCTGCTAACCCACCATTAATAGAGGTTCCGTGCAGAGATCCTGCTGCATCGCGGCAGGTGTGAGGAAATCCACGACTGCACTGTTGACATGTTCCGCACTCGCCAGTGGGGCGCACTGCAACGAGTTGTCCGCTCGATGTGAAGCCTCCGAATTCGTGACCAAGAATAATTCCGCTCAAGCCCAATTTGATGAGGTGAAGGTCTGAACCACAGATTCCGGACGATGTGATTGTGATGATTTCACCATCACCTTGGGGTTCGTCGGCATCGATGACGTTGACGGAACCATTCGAAGAAGTAACTGCACGCATGTTGAAACGCTAATGGTTTGTGGTTACGGAGTGACGGTTGTGGTGGTAGATGATGTGGTGGACGTTGAACTTGAGGTCGTGCTCGTAGTTGTGCTTGTGGATGTTGATGACGTTGGTGCAACAGGTGTGGTGGAGGTCGTGGTTGTACTGGTGCTAGTGGTGGCGTCGATGATGGCATTACCAAATGCCAGAATCTCCCTGTTGAGGAACGCACTGCGAGTCTTATACCCAGACACAGTTAAGTGAACACCGTCTGCAATGAAGCGACTCTTCGACGTGGGATTGAAAAATTTATTCCAATTGGCGATGTACAGGTTTGGCCAACGGGTTTGTGCTCGCCGTAACTCGGTATTGAAGCGAGTGGCCCGTAAACGCCAATCTCCGCGGCCGGTAGGAGAAAATTTAAGGTTGATCCACAGTGTTGGTTGATTGTTCGTATTCATCATCACTGTGTCGATGACCCAACGTGGATACCACGTCTCTGTTTTTGAAATCATGTCGTTAGTGCCGAGGGCAATCACAATTGCTGTTGTTTTCTTAGTGATGGACCTAGCTAACACGTCGGCACCAACAGATGCCTTTCGCCCCACTTTGGCGTCGATGGTTACTTTGGTCCACGTGGCGATTGCTGTGCTTTGCACTTTGGGCGACCCAAAGGCGTTTGTTCCCACAGTGAGAGAATCTCCAATAAACAACAATTCGCCCTGTCCGTTGGCGTCCGCTGTGGAGGATTTAGGTGCGGCGCTTGCCTGGTAGGCAACTGAGGTGCAGGCTGCCATACATATAAGGGCCACGAGCAAACGGCGAACGACAGAGATTCGGTGGCGGGGGGAAGCGAATCTCACCGTTCCATTGTGGCAAGGTTGTTGGGTGATTCGCAGGCACTTCCTCACATATCTGGCGTTGTCCACCATGGCCATTGCCCAACCAATCCTCGACCTCTACGGCCGCAACACCACTGTTTTCTCTGCCGCCAAGATGTCACCACTCGAGGTATCCCTTTTCCTGGTTCTAGTCCTTCTGATACCTGCTCTTGGGGCGGTTGCGGTTGATCGTTTCTCGCGTCTATTTGGACCAAAGGTGAACGAAGCAACTCGGTTGGTGCTGCTCGCATGTTTTTCAGGTCTTCTGGGTTTGGCAGTGGCCAGGTGGGCACATATTGAAAACAACGTGGGGGCTACGACCGTGGCGATCCTTTTAGCCATTGTGTTGCCTATCGCATTCGATCGGTATTCCGGAGTGCGTGAGTGGAGCAGGTGGCTAGCGGTTTTATCTGTCGCTGTAACGGCAAATGCTTGTGTGCAGATGCAGCCGGTGTTGTTGGGAAGCGATGGCCCCACGTCTGATGCCATAGTGAAAAACAAAGAGGTGTCGGTATTACAAATAGTGCTCGATGAATTTCCTTTGTATTCATTGCTCGGACCTGACGGTTCCATTAATCGTGAGCGTTTTCCTGGCTTTGCACAACTGGCAGACGAAGCAACGTGGTATCGAAATTCTGTGGCGGAGAGCAACTTCACACATCAAGCGGTGCCAGCCATTCTGTCCTCCAGTATTCCGAGCAATGCAGGGGGGCCATTCCTCTCGCAATACCCCAAAAATATTTTTACCTTGTTCTCTAATGCCGTATCGGTGGGTGGAATTGAACCGGTGACTAGTTTGTGCCCGCATTCTGTTTGCGGAGCCGCGAACACGTCTACTGTGGGTTTTTCATTTACACGATTTAAATCATTTGTAAGAGATGCAAGTTATGTGTACGGCCAGCGTGTTGCGCCGCCTTTCATACGATCACACATCCCGTCGATTGAGGGGACATGGGGCGGATTCAATGCCGTTGCAAGTCGCTTTAAGGATTCCTTCAATGTGGGTGCCTTGTCGCAAATTGAAGCATTAGAAAAGGGCACTGCCTCATTTGTGGAGTCGAATTCACAGCGTGTGCAAGTGGTGCATGCTCTTGTCCCGCACGCTCCATGGCGACTCACCTCCGACTACAGAGTGGCTCCACTATCTCCCGCGATTTCCACTATGAATCCTGAAAGTGAAGATGGTGTGCGAGACACATACCAATCGTTTCTTCATCAGGTAGGTGCTGCCGACACTGCTATTAAGAATCTCATCGCTCAACTAAAGGAATCGGGAAAGTGGGATTCGACCATGCTCGTAGTTACTGCGGACCATGGGATCTCGTTTCTGCCAACTATTCCGCAACGCCATACCGATTTCACAGACATGGACGCGGTGAATGATATTTATCGAATTCCAACATTCATTAAGTATCCAAAACAAACAAGTGGAGTCGTTGATGATTGTTCGATTACTAACCTCGAT
>WLEX01000142.1 GCA_009704065.1 Actinomycetota bacterium | reverse complement strand
TTTCAGATGCGTTGCGACAAGCGGACAATATTTAAATACGAGGAAGAAGCCCTATGGCTTTGTGTGCTCTGCTTAAAGTTGATGCAGCCACTTCGCGTGCGCGATCATTCCCGATAATTAAAAGGCGCGACAATTCCCCAGGATCAGCCATGAGTTCATGGAAGCGGGTACGAATAGGTTCGACGAGTGCGATCACTGCCTGTCCCGCATCGTTCTTGAGTGGCCCGTATTGAGAATACTTGTCAGCTAACTGCTCGGCTGTAGTTCCGGTACACGCTGAAAGAATGTCTAGCAAGTTGGCAATGCCGGGCTTGCTTTCGCGATCATAGGAAACAACGCCATCAGAATCGGTGACGGCACGCTTGAACTTCTTTTCAATTGTTGCGTTGTCGTCGAGAAGATAAATGAGACCGTTGTCGGTGACAGAAGATTTTGACATCTTTGAAGTGGGATCTTGTAGATCCATGACGCGTGCTCCCGCTTTCGGGTGCACTGCTTTTGGCAATACAAATGTGTCGCCAAACCGGTGATTGAAACGCACTGCAATATCGCGGGTTATCTCGATGTGTTGACGTTGGTCATCACCAACAGGAACCTCTTGTGCGTCATAGAGCAAAATGTCGGCGGCTTGAAGTGCCGGGTACGTAAATAGTCCTGCAGAGACAAAATCTGTTTCTCGCTTGGCTGATTTTTCTTTGAACTGTGTCATTCGGCTTAGTTCGCCAAAGGACACAGTGCACTCCATGATCCATGCAAGTTCTGTGTGCTCGTGAATATGACTTTGCACAAACACTGTTGCAACGTCGGGATCGAGTCCGACCGCAAAGAGCATGGCAGCTAGTTCCAAGGTTTGTTTCCCGAGGATTCCAGGCGACTCGGTAATCGTGAGAGCGTGAAGGTCGACAATGCCGTGGTACACATCGCCTTCGTGTTGCCCTGATACCCAATTGATGAGAGCACCCAAATAGTTGCCCAGATGGACTGATCCGGTCGGCTGAATACAGGAGAGGACGCGAGGCACCCCAAAACGCTACTCCTATAGAGGCCTAGGGCGGGTGTTAATTAGAGAGCAACTAGGTGTCAGCAAGTACGATGGAACCGTGTCAGTCGAGGTAGCAACCCCCATTTACGAGGGACCCTTCGACCTTTTGCTTCACCTCATCATTCGTGAAGAAGTAGATATTCACGAGATCAGCCTCTCCACCATTGTTGATGCTTACCTAGCTGAACTCTTGAAGATGACCGAACTCGACCTCGATATTGCGACAGAGTTTCTGCTGATTGCAGCCACGCTTATTGAGCTGAAGGCTCGACGTTTACTGCCTGGCCGCGAGAATGTCGACCTTGATGACGAATTGGCATTGTGGGAAGAGCGCGATCTGTTGCTGGCTCGATTGCTTGAGTGCAAGACATTTAAAGATGTTGCGAAGATTTTGGCTGTCTTTGTCGACGATGCCGACCGGACCTATGCCCGCACTGTGGGACCTGATGATCGTTTCGCTGATGTGACTCCTGATCTCCTTGAGGGAATCACTATTGAAAAATTGCAGCGGGGCTTCATTAATGCAATTACTCCCCGCAAACGTGAAGAGCTCAGTTTGTATCATGTTTCACCCATTCGGTTTACGGTGGCTGAAGCAGTGGAAGAACTCATGGACGACCTGCCGCGTATGGGCCGCACATCATTTCGTTATCTCACTTCTGATCTTGTCGAGCGTCTAGAAATTGTTGTTCGGTTCTTGGCTTTGCTTGAAATGTATAAACAGGGCTATATCGAAATTGATCAGAACGATCGATTCGGTGACATCACGGTTCTATGGACTGGTGTAGGCCCCGATGCTGACATGGTGATGGAGATTGATTCTTATGAAGGATGAACTAGTAGAAGGCGGCGATGTGGCTGTAGTAACCCCCGAAACAGTCCGAGCCATAGAAGCAATTCTTTTGGTTTCTCAAGAGCCTGTTCCCATCGACGTATTGTCGCAGTTGGTAGAAATATCTGCAGAGTTGGTTGATTCTGTTTGCCAGAAGTTGTCTGAGACATACGAAGCTGCGGGCCATGGATTTCAAGTTGCAAAAATTGCAGGTGGATGGAGATTTCAAACACATCCAGATGTAGCTCCGTATGTTGAGCGTTTCATGCTCGATGGTCAACGCGCTCGATTGTCGGGCGCAGCCCTCGAGACCTTGGCAATCATCGCCTACAAACAGCCAATCTCACGTCTGCAAATAGCTTCAATTCGTGGAGTAGATCCTGATGCAGTGATGCGCACACTCCACAGTCGTGCGTACATCATGCCGGTGAGTCGCGACAATGGTCCAGGTCAGGCGGTGATGTGGGGTACTAGTCAATTGTTCCTCGAGAAATTAGGCATCGCTTCTCTTGCCGACTTGCCATCGATTGCTTCATTCGTTCCTGACGCATCACTCGTTGAAGCACTCGAGAAGACGTTGCTCCTTGATGCAACTGGTGGAACAGAAGCTGTTGAGACTTCCGAAGCTGAAGCGGTGGAAGGTTCGTAATGAACTCTTCATCCCCGCCGGGAGGCGCGGTTCCTGAGCCACCATTGTGGGAACAAATGGCCACCGATGCTCGTAACGCAGAGGGTGAGCGTTTACAAAAGGTGCTCGCTAGAGCTGGTTTTGGCTCTCGTCGAGTGTGCGAGGATCTCATCGCTGATGGTCGAGTCACTGTTAATGGAGACGAGGCGGTGCTGGGTCGCAGAGTCAATGTTGAAGTTGACGAAATTTGTGTTGATGACGCTCCTGTTGGCATCTTGCCAGGCCTTGTGTATTACTTGCTGAACAAGCCAGAAGGAATTGTTACTTCGGCACTCGATACTCACGGGCGCGAAACAGTCCTTGATTTTGTCCCGAGTGAACCACGCGTGTTCTCTGTTGGTCGACTTGATATCGATACAACTGGCCTATTGATCTTGACTAACGATGGACAGCTGACACAGTTTTTGACACATCCAAGTCATGGTGTTGAAAAGGAATACATCGCTGAAGTGGAGTGTGGACAAAACGGTGTCTCAAATGGCGCTCTTCGCACTCTGCGTGACGGAGTGGAACTTGAAGATGGCATTACAGCTCCCGCTGAGGTTGGCCAACTAGAACCTGGCGTATTACGAATTGTGATTCATGAGGGTCGCAATAGGCAAGTGCGTCGCATGTGTGAAGAAGTTGGTTATCCAGTGATACGCCTCGTGCGTACTCGAATTGGGCCCTTACGTGATACGCGTTTGGCACCTGGGCAATGGCGTGAATTAACTGTCGATGAAGTACGAGCGTTATCTAGCGCTGTCGACATTGATGCATTAGATACGATGTAGTCGTGTCTGGGGTTTCGATGCGAGCAAATATTTTCGGTTTAGGCCTCATTGGTGGCTCAATCTCTCTTGCTTTGCAAAAAGCTGGCTTTGAAGTTGGCGGTTACGATCTCGACCAGTCGAAAATCGATGTTGCTTTGGAGCGCGGAATTATTTCTCATTCAGGGCTATTCAACGATGTCGTAGTTACTTTTGTTGCCACGCCTGTAAGCACTGTTCCTTCGGCCGTCTCTGAAGCTCTAGCTAAGACCAACGGCATCGTGACCGATGTTGGCTCTGTGAAGTCCTCAGTCGCTGCAATGATCGAGAGCGAGCGTTTCATACCGGGCCATCCGATGGCCGGTTCTGAACTCGATGGGCTTGATGGTGCCGATTCGAGCATGTTTGAAGGCGCCGTCTGGGTGTTAACTCCCACTGCCTTTTCGTCTGATGAATCTTTTTCGGTCGTTGCAGGACTTGTTTCTCGATTCGGAGCCGAAGTGGTGGCGATGGATCCGTCGCGTCACGATGATTTGGTGGCAGTGGTCAGTCATGTTCCACATCTCACTGCAGCCACAATGATGCGATTGGCCGATAACCGCTCTGAAGAACATTTGGCTCTCCTGCGACTTGCTGCAGGTGGTTTTCGCGATATGACACGTATCGCTTCTAGTCGTCCTGGGATTTGGCTCGACATTTGTGAACAGAACAAAGATTCCATTGTTAGGGGTTTAGATGCACTGATCGCGGGACTTATCGACATGCGTGAGGTGGTGTCAGCGTCTGATCGTGACGGTTTACAACGACGCCTCGAACAGGCTCGTTTAGCGCGTCTCAATTTGCCATCTGGAGCAGGGGATGTGAGCACCTTGTCTGAAGTTCGCATACCGATTCCCGATCGACCTGGTGCTGCTGCCGATGTGTTTACGTTGTCGGGTGAGTTGGGCGTCAATATCTACGACTTTGAAGTGGTCCACTCAGTGGAAGGCGAGCGAGGAATAATGGTCATCGTTATTCGTGCCGAACACGCCGACATGTTCCGCGGTGGTCTCATGGCTCG
>WLEX01000141.1 GCA_009704065.1 Actinomycetota bacterium | reverse complement strand
GGCGAAATTGTCGAAGCACCAATGTCGGCTGTTGCACATATTGATGCACAGGCACAGATTCTGCCGTCTTTGTGGCTGGCGGTATCTACGCGTTGCTCAATCACGTTTACATATCATTCACGCACACGTGAGGTTCACCCATACGGACTAATCGCTCGAAACGGATTTTGGTATCTCATTTCGTTCGATACAAGTCGCAATGCTCAGGTTACTTATCGTGTCGACCGCATTGAGGGCGCAGTGAAATCCAGCGAGCCAAACGCATTTACTCGCCCAGCCGATTTCGACTTAGCGTCCTCGTTTGCTCGCGACCCCAAAGAGTTTGCCGGGGCTACATCAGAGATGGCGATTGTTCGTCTCGATCACCGAGTAGCGCCAGCTGTTATTCGTGAACTGGGTGACGATGCAGTGGTAGCTCGTCGCACCGACGGTTCAGTCGATGTTGAAGTGTCGTGCGGAAACCGCATGGCGTTTCGATCGTGGCTATACGCCATGGTCGATAGGGCCGAAGTGTTGTCGCCGCAGAATGTGCGCGATGAAATTATTGTCGAACTGCAACGTATGGCTGGAGGTGTGTCATGAGTGCAAAGCGTGGACCACGTAGTGCCGAACAACGCGTAGAAGGTTTATTGCGCATGTTGCCATGGCTCATGCAGCGTAAGCATGTGTCTATTGCCGATATGTCGGCTCAGTTTTCTATTTCCGAGTCTGATCTGATTGAAGACCTTGAGATGGCGGCCATGTGTGGCATGCCACCGTATTCACCATATGAACTCACCGAGATCATGATCGACGAAGGCGAAATCTATGTGGGTCTCAATAAGCATTTCGATCGCAGCCTCGAATTGTCTGCCTCTGAAGCATTTGGTCTGAGTCTTTTGGCTACGGCGGCTGAAGAGCTTCCTGGTTTCACTCGGGGCAAAGATTTGAAGAATGCTTTGAAGAAGTTGCGCAAGATATTGGGTGAAGGGCTCATCGATGTCGACGCTGAATCACCAGAGTTTCTACAGACTGTGTCTGATGCAGCCACTTCAGGTGAGCGTCTTCGCATTCAGTATTGGACACCAGCGCGTAATGAAGTATCCGACCGCACCATAACGGTACGAATGGTGTTTACCGATCGTGGACATTGGTACATCACCGCCGATGACGATGCGTCAGGTGAGAGTCGCCATTTCCGTGTTGATCGAATCCGTAGTGTGACCCCAACAGGAGAATTCGTTGCTGTATCTACATCTGCAGTGCACATTCCTGAATGGTTTGCCGACGCAGAAGACAAGGTTGTGGTGACTGCCGATGTAGCTCCGAGTGCGGCGTGGGTGGTGGAAACGTACCCTTGCACAGTTCTCGAAGAGCGCCCTGACGGTTCGTATCGCATCAATCTTGTTGCGAACAGTCTTCATTGGCTTGGGCGTTTGTTGCTTCGCGCAGAAGGTGGCGTCACCATTTCGGCACCCATCGAGTTATCGCAATTGCAGTCGCGGGTGGCAAACGATGTGCTTGCTCGCTACCGCTCAAATAACTGAGGCACCTGCTCGGCGTTGTTGACCTGCATATCTCTCATGAGATGCATGAGAAGGGTGGCCGTTGCAGTGGCATCGGCTTTTGCTTCGTGAGCGTTGGTGAGCTCGATTCCGTAGTGCTCACATAGTGCTTCGAGAGAATGTTTTCTGGTCTTTTCTGTGTCTGTGCGGCGTGATAGTTCGAGAGTGTCGACGTAGTTGTCGATTCTGTCGGGTAGGCCCACTCTTTCCGATTCGGCATGGAGAAACCCGATGTCGAATTGAGCGTTATGCGCAGTAAACAGTTTTCCGTTGCTGATATCCCACAGTTTTTGTAACGCCAGGTGCAGTGGCATGCCGTTCGACACCTGCTGTTCGGAAATGCCATGAATGTGTTCGGCGCCATGGGTATATGTGTCGGGATTTTCTGGCTTCACCACGGTGTCGAATGATTGCACCACTTCTCCGTGGCCATTTACTACTACTGCGGCAAGTTGCACAATGCGGTCGATTTCTGGGTTGAAACCCGTTGTCTCGAAATCGACAACAGCAAACGACACATCGCGCAGAGTGTGGTCTGGAGTGGTGTTGTTTTCGGAGCTCATTGATTACACAGTATTGATGGGGTGATGCAGAGTGTTCAACTAGGCAGATGGGGGAGACATTGCTTCGAGCAAAGTGGCCCTGTCGAAATAATCTCGCCACAAGGTAATGAGCCCATTATTGATTTCGAACACACCGGCCACGGGTAGCGATGTCCAGCGACCGTGAATTTCAAATCTGTCGTTACGTTCGTTCAGAACTACAGCGTGATCTGTGTTACCAGTGGACGCCTGGCGAACAATTTCCCAATCGATGCCGGTGCACATGCCGAAAAAGCCCGTGAGTGTGTCTCGTAGTCCTTGCGGTCCAAATGCTTTTCCCATAGGAACGTTGTCGTATTCGAAATCGCTGCTCACCATGGTGGCGGCTTGATCAATATCGCGTGATACCAGTAAAGATATGAAATGACGGACGACTTCGTCGGGGGTACTGCTCATGACACCAATTGTGTCATAGCGATTACAGAAGTTGGGCAGCCAAACTCGCAACTTCACTGCGTTCGCAGGAGGCGAGTGTGACATGACCAAAACACGACTGGTTAGCAAACGCTTGAATAAGAACAGCAAGCGCGTTATTTGATTCGCCCATATAGGGAGCATCAATTTGGCTGGTGTCGCCAGTAAACACCACTTTGGTTCCTTCACCGATACGAGTAAGGATCGTCTTCAACGTGGTGGGCTCAAGGTTTTGGGCTTCATCGACCACCACAAATTGGCGGTGCAATGAACGACCACGAAGGAACGTGACTGATTCGAGTGATAACTGTGATCGAGCGGTGAGATCATCGATGAGTCTCTTTGCGTCATTGCTTGAACGCTGATCGGTGAGCGCAACAATCGCATCATGAATGGCTGACATCCATGGATCGAGTTTTTCATCAAGTCCACCAGGCAAGAACCCAACATCGGCACGGCCGACGGGCACCAGTGGGCGATAAATCGCAAGGCGCTCGTAGAGGCGAGACTCGACAACCTGTTCAAGTCCTGCGGCAATTGCCATCACGGTTTTGCCGGTACCTGCTTGACCGTCGAGAGCAACCACGCTCACATCGGGATCCATCAGCAGTTCGAGGGCAAAGCGTTGTTCTTTCGAACGTGCCCGTAACCCCCACGCTTCGGGCGACGATGCAGGGAGCAGGTCGACCATTTCGCCATTGCAGCGAACGAGTGCGGACTGCGACCCTGAACGAATGACTGCAAACTCATTAATAGTGAGTGTCAGATCCGGGCCAAATGATTCAGTTGCGACTTCGCCATCTTCGTAGAGCGAGTTCACAATTGCGGTGGGGACTTCCTGAGTAAACCAACCCATCGGACGAGTACTGGCACTGCGCCCAACGGGCTGATGCTCAGCGGCAACTAGCCCGAGGTGTGCAGCTTTAATGCGCAATCCAGCGTCATTGGAAATAATTTGAGTGGGTGCATGAAGCGATTGGCCAAGTGCTGCACCGATAATTCGATTATCGGGAATCTCGGGGCTAAGGCCATTTTCAATGAGTAAATGCTTTTGAATTCCGTTGACTTCAATATGCAAAGTTGCACTATCGGGTTCTGCATTAAGTGGAACGGGTGTATGAAATGAGCCTCCGGCACGACGGCGCAAGTCTTCGATAGTGCGCAAGGCGGTGCGAGCAGATCGACCCACATCGTCGGGACGACTTTTGAGACCATCTAGTTCTTCTACGACAGTGAGTGGAATTACCACATCGCATTGAGGGAAGGAATGAAGACAACCTGGGTCTGCAATAAGGACTGATGTGTCGAGGACTATGCGTGTGCGCGTTCCAATGGGATACCCCGAGGTGCTCGTCATCGCGCCATGTGGCAACTCGATGTCGGCACCGATCTGCTCCGCAACATGATCGATATTTTTATCTTTGCATCTTGTGTCGCGCGAAGTGGTGGATACTAAAAAATTGTAAATCTGTGTTCACATTCCCGTCACAGAGCAAATTTTCGGGGATTTTCAGAAATTTTTTTAAAATATTTTTGCAGTGTGTATGACAGTTAGATCAGAACTATTGACACAGTGAAATCGCGGCGTTGCGCACGTGGTGATTGTTAGTTGGCATAGTGCCCAGATCATTGGGAAATCATTGACAGATAGCTATTTCTTGTCAGTAAAAAGGTATGGGGAAAACCCAGCAAAGCCTTGTGTTCATTGGGTTTCATCAAAAACATTACGATCCAAAACGCAGACGTGATGAGTGAATGCACTGTGGTCGTCATACGGCATCTATATGTCTGCGATGCAATACATCCGCCAGTG
>WLEX01000140.1 GCA_009704065.1 Actinomycetota bacterium | reverse complement strand
ATTCCCAAGGTGCAACCGTGGTGGTCGATTTCGCGCACACCCCCGATGGCCTTGCCGGAGTATTGAAGAGTGCTCGACAACTGACCACTGGTGCAGTGCGGGTTGTCTTTGGGTGCGGCGGCGATCGAGATCAGGGTAAGCGTCCTGTGATGGGCAAAATTGCGACTGAACTTGCAGATTTTGTATACGTCACTTCTGATAATCCTCGAAGTGAGGACCCTGCAAAGATCATTTCTGCAATTATGGAGGGTGCTTCACATGGCACCGGGGTAGTGCGTTCGTTTGTGAATCGGGCAGACGCCATTGAATCCGCCATTTCAGCAGCTGAGCATGGTGACATTGTTGTGATAGCTGGGAAAGGTCATGAGACCACCCAAGAGATTCAAGGAGTAATGACTCCGTTTAACGATGTTGAAGTGGCGAAAGCGGCCTTGACGCAACAGAAAGGAAAAGCAACATGATTGCTGTATTGATCGCTGGTGCGGTTGCAATGTTTCTTTCTCTATTTGGTACTCGTGGCTTAATCGCTTTTTTTGATCGACTGGGGAAGGGTCAGCCCATTTTGGGATCGGAAGATCACGGTCCTGTCCATCACATGAAGAAACAGGGCACCGCAACAATGGGTGGGCTTGCCATCATGGTGTCGGGATTTTTTGGTTGGCTTGCTGCCCACATTCGAGGCGGCATTGCACTTTCTGATCAGGCGATGATCATGTGGGCTGGGTGTGCGATTTTGGCAACGATGGGTTTTCTCGATGATTATCTCAAGGTTCGTAAATCACATAACCGTGGGATTTTTTGGAAGAAAAAAGGATTCATCACATTCGGATTAGTGCTGTGCATCACCACATGGTTGTTGCTAGGAACCGGTGTCAGTGAAACTCTCTCCTTCACACGTTTCAACTTTCCAGGATGGAATCTTTCTCCTGTGTTGTGGGTGGTGTGGACAGCCCTGATGGTGTGGGCAACAACAAACGCAGTCAATGTCACCGACGGTCTCGATGGGTTAGCAGCCGGCTCGGCTTTGTTTGGTTTTCTGGCATTCACTGTTATCTCTTATTGGGCCTTCCGTAATCCCGACGTGTACCACTTGGTTAACCCTCTCGACCTTGCAGTGTTTTCTGCAGCAATGGCAGGGGCCTGTGGTGGATTCCTGTGGTGGAATGCAGCTCCGGCTCGAATTTTCATGGGAGATGTAGGAGCGTTAGGAATTGGCGCTGCTCTTGGTCTGTTAGCAGTCACCACTAATACGCACATGCTGCTGCCGCTCATTTGTGCACTGAACGTGATGGAAGCGGGTTCCGTGGCGGTGCAGATGACGGTGTTCAAAGCATCTGGTCGAAAGAAACGACTCTTTCGTATGTCGCCCATTCATCACCACTTCGAGTTACTTGGATGGCCAGAGACCACCGTGATCATTCGGTTCTGGATTATGTCGGGAATTTGTGTGGCTATAGCGGTTGGTTTGTTTATTGCCGATTTCACTCACATTGCCGACAATTTCGCGGGACGATGACATGAAGCGTGTTGCTGTCTTTGGTTTGGCACTTGCGGGAACCGCAGCGGCCAAAGCGTTGGTAGAACGCGGCATCGATGTAGTTGTGAGTGATGATCACTTGTCTGACAGTCATCGTTCTTTTGCTGCATCAATTGGTGCTGAATGCATAGATCTCAAGACCGATACAGACATCGGTCATTTTCTTGAAGGTGTCGACACTCTTGTTCCTGCCCCTGGCGTGCCACCTCGCCATAAAGTTGTGCAAGGTGCGATGCAAGCACATATTTCCATTCGAACAGAAATTGACATTGCGTATGAATGGGAGCAACAACGCAAAGGTGGACCACGTCCCGTCCTTGGTGTGACCGGTACCGATGGCAAGACGACAACCACCATGCTGACCGCTTCGATATTGCGAGCTAAGGGTTTACAAGTGGGAGAGGTGGGGAACACAGATGTGCCATTCATCGCAGCCCTACAAGATTCTTACGATGCGTTTGTGGTGGAGTGTTCAAGTTTCCGTTTGCAGTACACCGATCAGTTCCGTTGCAACGCGTCTGTGTGGCTCAATATTGCACCGGATCATTTGGATTGGCATGGCACGTTTGCTGAGTATGCAGAGGCCAAGAAAAAAATGTGGTCACATGTGCGACCTGCTGATGTAGCCATTGCCCCTGTCGATAACCCATTGATTCTCGACGCGGCCCATGAATCGGGGGCTCGTGTAGCGACCTTTGGTTTAGAACGGGGCGACTATCGCCTTGAGCGCAACATGTTGATGTCTCCTCGTGGGCCGCTAATGCCCTTGAGTTCTCTGTGGCGCTCTATGCCGCACGACGTGACGAATTCATTGGCGGCGGCTGCGGTTGCGATTGAGTCGGGATTATGTGCCGTCGATCAAGTGCCGCAAGCACTTGAGAATTTCGAATCAGCGCATCATCGCATTGAGCTCGTTGGAATGTTTCAGGGATCTGAATGGTACGACGATTCAAAGGCAACAAGTCCTCATGCAGCCCTTACGGCTATCAGGGCTTTCGACCAGCTAGTTCTTATTGCAGGCGGACGTAATAAAGACCTCGACCTCACCCAGATGGCAAGTGAACCACACAGAATGCGTGGGGTTGTCGCAATCGGTGACGATGCACGCACGATTGCCGATGCTTTTCATTCTCTGTGTCCTGTACAGATGGCTCCCACGATGAAGGAAGCAGTTGCATTAGCTGCTTCTATGGCTGAACCCGGTGTTGCTGTGCTCTTGTCTCCTGGCTGCACAAGTTACGACTGGTACAACAATTACAACGAACGCGGCGATCACTTTCAATCAGAAGTTCATGCGTACTTCGCAAACGAATCGGAGAAGAACTGATGTCTGATACCTCATCAACAAAACGTCCCGTCACTTTGAAAGATCGGCGCGAGGCCACCTTGCGTCGTACGGGTGTTGCAAAGCGATATCGAGAAGTGTCGGAACGTCCACCCTCGGTGTTCTATTCGATTCTGATTATCGTGTCGGCCTTTGTGTTGCTCGGATTAGTAATGGTGTTGTCTTCATCATCTGTTGTCAGTCTTCACTCGGGTACTTCTGCCTGGAACCTCTTCATTCGACAATGCTTTTGGGCATCTATTGGGGCTTTTGCTGCTTGGACCGCATATCGCACCCCATACGAAACATGGCGAAATTACAAAATTTTGATGCCCATCGTCGCTTTAACTTTTGGATTGAACGTCATTGTGTTCTTGAAGGGGAGCTTGACAAATGGCGCCAAAGCCTGGCTCGACATCGGACCTTTTCGAATGCAGCCATCTGAGTTTATGAAAATCGCAGTGATTTTGTTTTGTGCAAACTTGTTATCGCACCGCCATCGCTCTATTCGTATTGTCTCTATTGTGCTTGCACCGTTGCTGGCGTTGTTGGGGTTGGCGGCACTGCTGTGTGCAATGCAGAAGGATTACGGCGGTGCTTTGATCTTCGTAGGCATCATTTTGATCATGATGTTTATGGGTGCTCTACCCATTCGACAACTCGCTGCCACTACGGGTGTGATTATGTTTTTGGGTTTCTTGGTGTTGAGTTATGCAAACAACGCGAGCCAACGAATGTTTGCCTTTTTGCATCTTGAAGAAACCAAGGCTGATACCGGCTATCAGGTGTATCAATCGTTACTCAGTATCGCCAATGGTGGAATCACTGGAACGGGAATCGGTTCAGGTACCAGCAAATGGGGGTATGTCCCTCTTGCATATAGCGACTTTATTTTTGCCGTGATTGCTGAAGAGCTTGGTATTTTCGGAACGTTTCTTGTTATCGGCGGTTTCATCAGTCTGGTGTACTTCGGAATTCAAGTAGCGATTTCGTCTCCCGACACTCATGGTGCATTTATTGCTGGTGGAGTATCTGCGTGGTTTGGTTTTCAGGCTCTGGTCAATATCGGTGGAGTAGTGGGAGCACTTCCGATGACCGGACTCACGTTGCCGTTCTTGTCGTACGGAGGATCATCCATGATTGCTTCGATGGCTGGAGCAGGGTTGTTGCTAAACGTGGCTCGTCACGTAAAGACGAACTAATTTTCATGGTCTATGCAGTAGTAACAGGTGGCGGCACAAGCGGTCATGTAATTCCCGCAATTGCCGTATGCGATCTTTTGGTCGATGCCGGTTATTCAAGTGAGCAAATTGCTTATGTTGGTTCTCGTCGAGGTGTAGAAACCTCATTAATGGCACGTACCGAGTACACATCTGAATTCCTGCCAATATCAGGGCTGCAAAGGTCATTAACAATTCGCAATATTGGACGCAATGTTCTTCTACCCATTCGGTTGTCGAGAAGCAGAATCATGGCTCGACGGCTGATTCGGAAATGGAAACCCTCTGTTGTGATT
>WLEX01000014.1 GCA_009704065.1 Actinomycetota bacterium | reverse complement strand
AGTCGCGTCACCCCATTTTTGAAACTCCCATCACGCTTGCACCAGAAGACACAGTGGGGGAAGCCCTCAGTCTCATTCACAAGCGTGCGCACGGAGCAGTCATTATCGTCGATGCAGGGAACCATCCCCTCGGCATCTTTACCGAACACGACGCTTCCGGATTCGATCGCTTCACGCAATTGAAGAACGTTATGAATCCAGACATGGTTGTTTTCAATGACACCACGTCAGTACCCGATATTCACGACGCCTTAATTGAGCAGCGACTCTCTTTCGCCCCTGTTGTAAATGCACAAGGCGTATTAGTTGGTGCAATTACGCGCAAAGGCGCTTTACGAAGCACCATTTATCAACCAGCGGTCGATAAGCAAGGACGCTTCTTGTCATCGGTAGCAGTAGGAATAAATGCCGATCCCGCAGGGAGAGCGAGAGCACTCGTCGACCTAGGAGTCGACGTACTCGTTATTGATACGGCCCATGGCCACCAAGATCGCATGTTGCGTGCCATCGAAGAGGTTCGCGCTGCCGCGCCTTCTACAACCATTGTTGCTGGCAACGTCGTTACACGTGACGGAACACGCGACTTACTAAACGCCGGAGCAGACATCATCAAGGTTGGAGTTGGGCCCGGTGCCATGTGTACAACTCGAATGATGACGGGCGTAGGTCGTCCGCAATTTAGTGCAGTTCTTGAGTGTGCCGAGATGGCACGGTCAATGGGTAAACACGTGTGGGCCGATGGTGGAGTTCGTTATCCTCGCGATGTCGCGCTAGCTGTCGCAGCGGGCGCATCGAACGTGATGTTTGGTTCTTGGTTGGCCGGCACATACGAATCAGCTGCAGACACACTTCGTGACACAGAAGGTCGCTTGTATAAAGAAAGTTTCGGCATGGCATCCAATAGAGCCGTGAAGAACCGCACTCGCACCGAATCAGCTGTGGAACGTGCTCGCAAAGAACTCTTTGAAGAGGGAATCAGCACTTCGCGCATGTATCTCGATGCTGTGCGACCCGGCGTCGAAGACATCATCGACCAAATCGTTGCCGGATTACGTTCTTCTTGCACTTATGCAGGTGCATCAACGATCAATGAATTTCATGAGCGAGCCGTTGTCGGTGTGCAAAGTTCAGCGGGATATGACGAAGGTCGTCCACTCGGTACGAGCTGGTAAATAATGCGTGTTATTGCCATCGATGGTCCCGCAGGGGCCGGCAAATCAACCGTGGCCAAACAAGTTGCGCTGGCAACAGGTCTTCCGTATCTCGATACTGGCGCGATGTACCGATGCATTGCATATGCAGCCGATGTAAGAAAATTAGATATCCATAATGCAGAAGCAATGGGAGTGATCGCAAGAGAATCTAAGGTCGATGTGGAGGACACCGTTGCATGTCTGAACGACACTGACATCTCTCACCTGATTCGTAGTCCCGAGATCAATCAAATAGTAAGCGTCATTGCTGCGCACACGCCCGTAAGGGACGCCATGCGGGAACAGCAACGTTCATGGATATCTGCACATAACGGCGGAGTTGTAGAAGGTCGAGATATTGGCACCGTGGTATTTCCCGATGCAGTATTGAAGATTTTTCTGACCGCATCACCTGAAGTTCGAGCGCAAAGGCGGGTCGATCAATCGGGGGGTGACGTTGCAGAAATTGCTGCGAGTATCGCACATCGCGATCATCTCGATTCAAGTCGCTCCGATTCTCCATTACGTCCCGCACAACATTCCCACGTCGTCGACTCAAGTATTCATACAATCGATCAAGTTGTAACAGAGATCGTCACTCTTTTTGAGAAGGCAGTACACGACTATGGCTGATGTCGACACATTTATGGCAGGGAGTTCGCGCGCAAGCAAAATTTTTTATGCAGTTATTCGCGCAATCGTTGTTGGTGCATCGGTGGGATACACGCGCACCACAGTTATTGGTAAACACAACATTCCTAATAATGGTGCGTTTCTTCTGGCGCCAATTCACCGGTCCAATATCGATACGCCGCTGGCTGCGGCCGTTACCGGTCGTCGGATGCGATTCATGGGTAAAGATTCGATCTGGAAATTTGGTCCCATCGGATGGGTTCTCTCTGCGTTAGGAGCTTTCCCTGTCACGCGGGGGAGTGCCGATCGCGAGGCTCTGAAGCGTTGTATCGCGGTTCTTGAAGCGGGGGAGCCGTTAGTTCTCTTTCCCGAGGGAACGCGTCAGTCCGGGCCCATCGTGCAGCCATTATTCGATGGCGCAGCGTATGTGGCTGTGAAAGCAGGAGTGCCCATCATTCCGGTCGGTATTGGCGGCTCTGAAAGAGTCATGAAAAAGGGGGGCAAGATGATCTACCCACGAAAGTGCGTCGTTATTGTCGGCACCCCAATGACCGCATCCACCGATGCAACAGGACGTGTTCCTCGTTCAGCTGTAAAAGATCTCACGCATTCCTTATCACTCGAACTGCAGCGATTATTCGATGAAGCTCAAGTCAAAGCTGGTTGCCCTAACCAGAAATAGTTACTGGTTAAGAAATGCAACCATGAGAGTGAGAAGGTGTGCAGGATCTGCTGATCCACACATTTCACGAGCCGAGTGCATAGAAAGTTGTGGTACTCCAACATCAATCGCCTCGATGCCGAGCTTTGTGGCAGCGATAGGTCCAATAGTGGAACCGCAAGGCATGTTGTTTCGTGACACAAATGTCTGAAGCGGCACGCCTGCAGAGTCGGCTACGCCTCGTATGTGTGCTGCTCCTCTTGATGAGGTTGCATACCGTTGGTTCCCATTAATTTTTAAAGCAACGCCCGCATTGGGAACAGGTGCATGCCGAGGTTCATGACGTTCGGTGTAATTGGGATGGATGGCATGGGCATTGTCGGCAGACAAGCACCATGATCGTGACATGCGGTCGAAATGTTGACCCCTCGATAAACCCTCTTGGATCGATATCGCATCAATTATCGACTCAAGCAGTGGACCTCCAGCACCGGTAGCGCTATCTGAACCCACTTCTTCATGATCATTTAAAACCACAATCTGAGTGCATTCAGAATGTAGAGAATTGATGAGTGCGTATATGCCTGCCCAACAAGACAGTTGATTGTCAAGCCGACCACTTGCCAGCATTGAGTTATCAACGCCAAGAATTGCTGATGGGGTTATATCGAAGAGATGAGCATCGAATGCTGCAATATGGTCCAAGCCAGTAACTTGTCGCAACCACTCAGAGAAGTTGTTGGTGCCAATACCCCATATGGGCGTCAAATGCTGATGCTTGTCTAGCTGAACACCTCGCTCGTTTACTTCACGGTCTAGATGAATTGCTAACTGAGGAACACGCGCGAGAGGAGCAGTGACATTGAAGAGAACAGATTCTCCTGAAACACCAATTACACGACCTGCTATTCCGAGATCGCGATCGAGCCAAGAATTGAGCAGCACTCCGCCGTACACCTCGACAGCTAGTTGCGACCAACCTGATTGTGAAATATTCGGTTGAGGAAGGACGCGCAAGTTAGGTGAGTCGGTATGTGCGCCGACAATCCGGATAGGGGCATCTGGTGCTCCAAGTCGCCACGCAACAATGCTTCCATCACGACATAAAAAACCGTTTCTAGGTAATTCACCGGACAATCCGTCGACCTGCTGAAACTGTGAAGATTGCAGCAAAGTTGCCGCACGTTCAACTACATGGAATGGCGTCGGACATGCATCTAGCCATTCCATCAGGGAAGGAAGAGTGTTGCTAAGCACTGAACAGCCCTACTGGCAATCCCGAGCCACGAAGATGGGCAGTTTCATTGATAGACAAAATGCTTCGATGGCCAGATGATGATGCAGCAATGCGATGTATTGAAGTGTAATTCGGATAGAAGAACTGCGACCCACCTAGTCCGAGAACGTGAGACAGGTAATCATTAATCACGCCGCCATGACAGGTCACAACTACGCGACCACCTTTATGGTCGTCAATGATTTTTTCAAGGCTCGACATGACGCGATCATGAAATTCCTCTGGAATCTCTTCAGAATTCCAACCACCTTTGGCCATCTCTTGCCAACGAGGATCATTTGCCGCTTTTAACTCTTCCACCGGGATGTATTCATTCGAATGCTGATCCCATTCGGCAACACCAGGTACGAGTACCGCCGACTGTCCTATTGCCTCACACAAAGGATCAGCAGTTTGAAACGCACGCTTCAACGGACTTGAGTAAATGGCGTCAATCTTTTCCGAGGCGATGTATTGCGCAAACAATTTCGCTTGTGCATGACCATCGGGCGACAGTTCTGGGTCAGCTGGACCCGTCGTGTTTTCCCGACGAACGGGAAGGCCATGACGAACGAGAATTAGTTCCATAAGTATGAAATGATACGAAAGTGTCAGACACGCAGCCTCATCAGTCGACCTCAAGTCCAATATTCTCTGAAATAACAGGTAATTCTGAAGGTCCCTTGGTTGTTCTCATTCATGGATCCCTCGATAGAAGCGCCGGGATGGCATTGATGTCTCGCCATCTTCAATCGCGAAATCAGGTGCTCCGCTACGACCGCAGGGGCTACGGGAAATCATGGCCACATGGCGGACCATTTGCAGTTGCTGACCAAGTTGATGATCTTGTCGACTTAATCGGAGATAGGCCTGTTGTGATTTTTGGTCATAGTTACGGGGGAAATATTGCTCTCGCTGCTGCAGCACGTCTCGGCCAACAGGTTCTAGGTGTCAGCACCTTCGAGACGCCACTGTCATGGATGCCATGGTGGCCTGGAAGTACAGCAGGCGCTATCGGAATCGCGGGTAATGAAGCAGACGCTTCTGAAAATTTTATGGTTCGACTGATCGGGCAAAAACGCTGGGATCAACTCCCCGACAGAACCAAGAATGAACGACGAAGAGAGGGGCCAGCATTAGTAGGAGAGTTAACTTCGCTTCGTCTCGAAGCTCCGTGGCAACCCGACAAAATCACGTGTCCGGTGTATGCCGGTTTTGGATCACTCGGCTTGTCGCATCATGCTGATGCAGCTAGATGGATCAGCACAAACGTTTCTCAAGGAACCCTGGTCGAGATTCAAGGAGCAAAGCACGGAGCACCGATGACTCATCCTTTGGAATGTGTCACGTCTCTCGTGTCGGTTCATTTAGAAGGTTGAGGAACCTTTACGTCGATAGTGCGACCAAAAAATGTGCACTGAGTGTTGACTGATGCAGTAGCAGTAGCTTGGTCCTGCACCTTAGAAGCACAGTCAATAATTGAAGCTCGCTGCGAATACCCGGCTAGAGCAATTGCCACGAAAACTACGAGGGAGACAATCTTTCCCACCACGTTCGAGATGACCTTCATTGCGATCAATCCAAGGACTAATGAGCCCGCAGAAAGCCCTAAGGCGATGTTTTTAATGGTGTCCACATTGGTGCTGGCAGAGATAACGCTCATGGAGCAACCATAGATGGCGAACACCCCTTAGTCTTGACATCATGTCTGACCAGCCGTTTACGGTCGCAGTTCTTATAGGTGGCGATAGTTCCCGTATGGGCGTCGATAAAGCGACCTTTGAAGTTGATGGCGTATCTATGGCTAACCGTGTCATCACCGCAGCTCTGGATGCAGGAGCAACAGAGGTTCTACTTGTTGGTGGTACACAAGCGAAAGCAAAGTCTCTCCAAGGCACATGGAAAAAAGATCTATATCCGGGAGAGGGTCCTCTAGGAGGCATCATCACAGCGATGAAGCATGCAAGCCATGACGCCGTAGTTGTTCTCTCTTGCGACATGCCATTTATGACGGGTGCAGTTATTGCAAGTTTGGTGCGAGGACTCGCTGACGCCCAGGCAACGGTTGGACGCACAGATCGTCCAAATTGGTTGTGCGCTGCATGGTCGAAAGAAGAATGTTTCTCAACCTTGCAGTCGGTTTGGAAAAGAAGCGACCGCGCAGTTCATCGTGCAGCAGTACTTCTCGATGTGGCTGAGGTTCCTGTTCCTGCCGTAGCGGTCCGCAATATCAATAGCCCAGAAGATCTCGACCCCACGAGCGACCCAAGTAGCGTGTGATTCGTGACTATTGCTGAAATATCTGTCGGAGACCTTGCCGGCCATCCCGCTCCTGTTGTTGTCGATGTACGTGAGGTCGACGAGTACCTTTCGGGCCACGTGCCAGGAGCAATCAACATTCCATTATCCACACTTGTTGGTCGAGAAAATGAATTTGCTGTCACTGGAAAGATTTATGTCATTTGCCAGGCAGGTGGACGCAGTATGAGGGCATGCGATCATTTGAGTCAGGTTGATCATCTCAACGATGTTGAATTCATCAACGTTGCTGGCGGTACAGGTGCTTGGATTCTTGAGGGCAACAAGGTTGTAACGGGTGACCAACCAAACTGATATTTCCTTTGATTGGATCGACACAAATCGCGACCTCACGGAATTTGTTGACTACGCGTCTGGGTTCGACACGTACTACCTCGATACTGAGTTTCATAGAGAAAAAACTTATTTTCCTCAACTCGCTCTTATCCAAATTGCATGTGGCGATCGCATAGCGGTCATCGACCCGATTTCTACTGATGCAACACTTCTCATTCCTTTGTTTACGGGCGACGCCACTTGTGTCCTTCACGCTGCTCAACAAGATCTCGACGTGATGGCACAGAGCATCGGATGCATACCTTCGCGAATCCTCGATACACAGTTGTGCGCTGGCTTTCTCGGTCATTCACAACCATCACTTGCTTCACTTCTGCAGGGGATGCTGAAGGTCATTGTGCCGAAAGGCGACCGTCTCACAGACTGGCTTCGCAGACCTTTGACTAGTGATCAACTTCGTTATGCCGCATCCGATGTTGCATATCTCGCAGAGCTGTCTTCCCTCATCTTTTCCGAGTTAGAACAACGTGGACGTATGCCATGGGCAGTGGAAGCATGTGAAGAATTGCGTACTCGTCCCACCGGACCACACGCTCCAGTAAATGCGTGGTTGCGAGTGAAAGATGTACGCACCTTGAAAGGTCGTTCACGATTTGTGGCTCGTTCAGTTGCGCAATGGCGCGAGGAAAGAGCAATGGATCTCGATCTACCACCACGACATGTTCTGTCCGACATCGCGGTTCTAGGAGTCGCTCAAAAGGCTCCTCGCAGTGCTGAAGAATTGTTGCAAAGTAGGGGAGTCGACAATCGCCATGCTTCAGGTGCGCAAGGTCGCGCTTTGCTAGATGCCATTGCCGCAGGAGTAGCTGACTCTCTCAATGGAGAACTGTCATTTCCCACTAGCGATACAGATGATCTTGATAAGAGCATGAGACCTGCAGTTACTTTGGTGTCGGCCTGGGTAACCGAATTGGCAAAACAGAGCAGTCTTGATGCGGGACTTTTGGGTACCCGAAAAGACATCACCGATCTCCTCAGCGGTGACCCTGATGCTCGAATGAAGCAAGGCTGGCGCGCAGACATTGTTGGTCGGGATATCGAAGATTTAGTGGCGGGCAGGAAGGCCCTGACGTTTACTGGTTTGCAGGGATCTGGTCTCAAATTGGTCACTGTGACGCCGTCATAGGCGGTTATCAGCCGTTTTGGGCTGTCTTTCATGTAGACTCGATTGGATTGTTCGTACGGCCATTGTGCCTAAAAGTGTTCGGAGACCGACCGTGAAAAAAGGTCGACATCGCCGGTTTGAAGAAGCTCGGAAATTGAAGCAGGCTGGCCCTAGTGCCGCAGATTTGGGCTTCGGAGACGCGCCGCGTGCCGATTCATCAGAAGATGATGAGTACGCCGCAATCGCTGAACGCTACGGCGTCAGGTTCGACGACGAAGACGAAGACGAATCAGACCTCGATTAATCCCGTCCTCGGACAGAAAATGAAATACCCCCATGACTAACTCTCTACGTAACGTTGCCCTTGTGGCTCACGTTGACCACGGCAAAACTACGCTCGTCGACACCTTGCTCCGCTCCACAGGCGCCTTTGCAGCTCACCAGGCTGTCGTCGATCGAGTGATGGACTCTGACGACCAAGAACGCGAACGCGGCATCACCATTTTGGCTAAGGCTGCGCGCATCACTTGGAAAGAAACTCTGATCAACCTTGTCGACACCCCAGGTCACGCTGACTTCGGTGGAGAAGTAGAACGTGCTCTGGCCCTTGTTGACGGAATTGTGTTGTTGGTAGATGCTGCTGAAGGTCCATTGCCACAAACCCGTTATGTATTGTCAAAGGCCCTCGGTCTAGGTCTTCCCGTAATTTTGGTGATCAACAAGGTTGATCGCGGCGATGCACGTCCTGAAGAGGTTCTCGAAGAAGTAGAACAGTTGTTCCTCGACCTTGCGAGTTCTGATGACCAGCTGGGCTTCCCAGTTATCTCGGCAGTTGCTCGTGAAGGTCGCGCCATGATGGGCATTGGAATGCCAGCTGCTGATGCTGATTTGTCCTGCTTGCTCGACACCATTTTGAACACCGTTCCAGCACCATCCGGAGATCCAACAAAGCCCCTTACAGCTCTCGTTACGAACCTCGATGCCTCCGATTATCTCGGACGTTTGGCAATTGGTCGCGTTCACAGCGGAGTCATGAAAAAGGGCGAGACCGTTGCTCTTTGGGGTAAAGACACAAATGGCAATCCACTCAAACGTCGTATTGCTCAACTCAGTGTGTACGACGGAGTGGGTCGAACCGAAGTTGACTCCATTTCAGCCGGAGACCTTTTCATTTTGGCCGGCATTTCAGAGGTAGAAGTGGGAGACACCATTTCAGCAACTGATGTAACTGAGCCTCTCCCACGTCTTGAAGTCGATGAGCCAGTTATTCGCATGGCGTTCGGCGTGAATACTTCACCGTATGCAGGTCGTGAAGGAAAGTTCGTTACTAGTCGTCACCTTCGTGATCGTCTTCAGAAAGAAATTCTCGGAAACGTATCAATCAAGATTGCCGATACCGATTCTCCCGACGTCACCAGCGTTGCTGGTCGAGGCGAATTGCAATTAGCAGTTCTTATCGAGAACATGCGTCGCGAAGGATACGAACTTCAAGTTGGTCGTCCCGAGGTAATTACAAAAGAGATCAACGGCAAGCGCAACGAACCGCTCGAAAGTGGAACATGCGACGTGCCCGATGAGCATGTAGGCACCATCACTCAGGCACTTGCACCTCGTAAGGGCCGAGTCACCGATCTTCGTCCAGGAGACCCTGGTCGAACCATCGTGTCGTTCGAAGCACCATCCCGTGGCCTTATCGGATTCCGGTCAATGCTTATGAGCAGTACCCGTGGCACCGCACTGTTGCACCAGACTCACGCCGGTTGGACCCCTTGGGTTGGCGAATTGCCACACCGCACAGGTGGCGCGATGATTGCCGACCGCATTGGTTCAACCACTGGCTACGCCTTGGACAACCTCCAACTACGCGGTGAGCTTTTCGTTTCTCCTGGCGTTGAGGTCTATGAAGGCATGATTATTGGCGAAGCAGCACGTGGCGAAGAGATGGTTGTCAATGCTGTGCGTGCAAAAGAGAAGACCAACATTCGTACCCATAGTCATGACGATGGTCCAAAGCTTGCAGCACCAGTCGATCACACACTTGAAACCGCCATTGAGTGGATCGGTGACGACGAACTTGTAGAGGTAACGCCGAAGAGCATTCGCATTCGTAAGCGTGGTCTCACCATGGAAGATCGTCGCCGCACAGCTAAAAAGGGCTAATCGCCCTTATCCCTACTTCTTCTTGCGAAGTGCAGGATGGGGTAGTGGCACACCAACAGGGGCAGACAACATCTTGACCAAGATGGCGTACGACTTTGCACCCATCATTTCGGTGAGTTCTTCTTTGAAGAATGTGTAACACGGGTCTTTACCGATGAATGAGTCTGATGATTCTGTGCACCAAGTGTGGAAATCGTCTCCGCCTTCACCCCAGTCACGACGCTTCCACTCACGAATGGTGGAAATCACATAGCCATTATCTTCGGTGTGATCTTCCAGTCGCACTGGCACCTGCCAGCAAACGTCTGGCTTCCAGTCCATATGACGCTCTCCGGCCTCGACCGCGGCAATGTGAAAAGCACATCCTGTGCCACCTTCGAAACCAACAGGGTTGTGAAAAATACAAGCACCGTTGACCACACGAGTCTTTACTTCACCGTCTGCATCTTTCACGGTCCAGCCTTTGTCTTTGGCTTTGTCCTTATTTTTCCACTGACGAGACTTCAAACGTTTTACGTATTTGGTCACGCTTTTCAAATCAGCTTCATCGAGGAAGTGCGCTCCAAAAGAGCAGCAGCCATGCATCAGTTCAGGAGCAGCGTCGTCTAGAACTCCTTGGCAACCTTCGCCATAAATACATTTGTAGCTAGATCGCAAAAAAGTTGCATCGAGCATCCAGGTTCGCATTTCGTCTGGATCTTCAAAACTGATCCACTCATGATTCTCGTTCTCGTTGTACACGAACAGATACGCTACGCCATCGGGGTGCCTCACCTATGCATCCACACCTATATGTCAGAGTGTTTACCCATTCGACTCATACAAGGAAACTTAAATTCATGGACGAAATTGAACGTATTGCATCTGAACTCGAACAACTCAGTCTCGATCTCAACGACGTAGCTATGTCATTGCTGGCAGAGGCCATCAGAGACAAGACAGGCGAGCGGCCTCTAACTGAAAAGAGTGTTTCTCAGGCTCGACGCGCAGTAGAGAAAGCCCTTCATCACTTACGCGGGATCAATACAGATTAAGTTCATCAATGAGAGGCCGCACATCGGCAAAGCCCTTGGCACTGTAATGAAGTGCCACCCGGTACATATCAACTGAATCGTCATCTGATACTTCCTCAGGTGTGGGACCGGTTTGCTCCAAGATCCCATCTGAGGACAGGTGTGAATACTTCGAAGCAATTGCAAGGAACTCATTTTCAGGAATTGCCCGCTTTACACGCAGATACATACGGTCGCCCACAAAACGCAATGATTGATAGTTGTGATAAAAACTTGTGATCTCATTCACTGCATCTTCCACACTGTTAGTGATGCGGTACAAGGTCACGTCACTAGGGGAGATGAGACCATGCTCGATGAGCAACGGTTCCATTGCTTTCATCAGTGGAGTCCAAAACGGCTGGCCAGGAACTTCTAGAAACACAATTGGAACGGGCACTGACTTTGCTGTTTGAGCCAACGTGAGCAATTCGAAAGTTTCGTCGAGCGTGCCGAAACCACCAGGAAGACAGAGAAACGCTTGCGATTCCTTCACCAACATCAATTTTCTTGTGAAGAAATAGCGCATGCTCACATACTTCTCATCGCCAGCAATAACCGAATTGGCTCCAGTTTCGAATGGGAGGCGAATAGACACTCCGATTGATTTTTCGCGACCTGCACCCACCATGCCGGCCTCCATGATTCCTGGTCCCGCACCAGTGACAACCATGAATCCACGATCTGCAAGAGCGGCCGCCGTGCGAACTGTGAGATCATAAATTTCAGAATTAGGAGCCGTTCGTGCAGAGCCGAATATAGATACTTTCGGCGTATTTCGATATGGGGCGAAGACGCCATATGCCTTCACCATCTCTTCAAGTGCTGAGCTAGCAATCTTGATATCGAGTGTTGATGCTTTCCCTTCTGCAAGGTCGCCAACTGTCTTTAGGAGACGATGCAAAAGACGAACGTCAGTGCGTGAACGCTCGGAATCGTCTAAAAGTTTCTGTATGCGCTCGAATACACTTTCGCTTTCGGGCAACTTTGTCATAATGAGCTACAAGCCCTCGGCTTTTGATTCGAGAACACCAATCAGTTCTTCAAAACTTGCGATAAATGAAGCAACGCCTTCATTCTCTAGTCGATCCGCAATGGCGTCAACGTCGATCGAGTTCATTGCTAACTCTGCCCACTGTTTACGAGCCACCTGTAGCGATACATCAATGGTTCTTTCCACAGTTCCTCTGTCTACAAAGGCCGCCAACGTTGCATCGGGAATGGTGTTGACGGTACTTGGGCCAATCAATTGGTCTACATACATTGTGTCGGGGTAGGAGGGATTCTTGGTGGAGGTCGACGCCCACAGAGGACGTTGGACGCGCGCACCGTGCGCAACGAGTGCATCCCAACGTGCACCGCTGAAAGTCTTTTGAAAAGCTGCATAAGCAAGGCGGGCCTGATTAACAGCAGCTGTTCCACACAGAGCCATTGCGCCCTCATTGCCAGTAGCCGACAGATGTTTATCAACTTCATTGTCGACACGACTGATGAAGAAACTTGCAACACTCGCCACATTGTGAAGTGGTTCCCCGAGTGAAGCCCGATGTTCCAAACCTTCTATGTATGCATCCATCACATCTTGATAACGCGACAAGCTGAATATGAGCGTGACGTTCACATTGCGACCTTCAGCAATCATCTGCTTGATAGCAGGGATGCCCTCAACGGTTGCGGGAATCTTTATCATCACATTTGGACGATTAATTCGCTCATGGAGAAGCCGCGCGGCAGAAAGGGTGGCTGCTCCGTTGCGGGCGAGTGAAGGATCCACTTCTACGCTCACGTAGCCATCTATGCCTTGTGAAGTTTCGTACAGAGAAGAGAACTCATCGAGAGCACCATGGATATCGCTTAGCACTAGCTCCCAATAGGCCTCACGAGCAGTAAGTCCAGACGTAATCAGCTGTGTGAATTGATCGTCGTAGTCAGCACTACCTTGAATCGCCTTTTGAAAAATCGTGGGGTTCGACGTGAGCCCTCTTACCCCGTTCTCGATAAGAGTGCGTAGGTGACCCGACGTGAGATAACCACGTTGCAGGTTGTCCAACCACGGACTTTGTTCGTGCTCTTCATAGAGGCGACGTAGGTTGCTCATGAAGTAATGGCACTCTGCGCGACCGCCGCAACATGGCTTGCAGTTATGCCCAGCTTTTCCATCACTAATGCTCCTGGCGCGCTAGCACCGAAGCGATCGATTCCAACACTCTGCGATGCAAACGCAGCCCAACCAAAGGTGGTGCCAGCTTCAACGCTGATACGGGGAAGTGATCTTGGAAGAATCGCGTCTTGTTGTTGTGAATCGAGTCGAGAAAAACGATCCCACGATGGCATAGACACAACATTGACCAATATGCCCTCTTTTTCAAGCAATTTTGCAGCGT
>WLEX01000139.1 GCA_009704065.1 Actinomycetota bacterium | reverse complement strand
GAACATGTTTATGAATGGTGTTGACCCCGAACTCGATATCACCGACATCGATGCATTGCGTCGCGTTGCCGAATACTGCAACCGTCTCGATATTTCTGCACGTCACCCATATGTAGGAGACCTGGTGTACACCTCGTTTTCTGGCAGCCACCAAGACGCAATCAAGAAGGGCCTGGCCGCGCTTTCGAAGGATTACGACCAGTGGGGAGTCCCCTACTTGCCCATCGATCCAAAACATGTGGGTCGCAGCTACGAAGCAGTGATTCGTGTGAACAGCCAGTCCGGCAAGGGTGGTGTTGCATACATCATGAAAGAAGAACACGGTTTCGATCTTCCACGACGTTTACAAATTGAATTCTCACAAACCATTCAACACATCACCGAAGATTCGGGCACCGTGGTCAGCCCTACTGCAATTTGGGATACCTTCAGTGCGCAGTACCTGCCTGAAAATCCGCTCATCGCATTAGAAGGTCATGAAATGCGCAGTGATTCCGTGTCTGGTCGCACCACTATTACGGCCCAGTTAGTGATTGATGGCAAGCACACCACCGTGAGCGGAGAAGGCAATGGCCCCGTCGATGCTTTTGTACATGCGGTCAACGCAGGCCTCAATGCTCAGATTGATGTAGTTGATTACAGCGAACACGCCATGGGCCAGGGCTCTGAAGCCACTGCGGTTGCCTATGTGGAAATGAAGAATGGCAATAGCGATACTCGCTGGGGCCTCGGCACAGACCCAAACACAACATCTGCAGTACTTCGCGCCGTGCTCGCTGCATACGAGCGTCACATTAAGGACGCCTAAAGCCCCACAGCCGACTAAGTTCGAGAGGGACAAAGGAGCACATTATGAAAGTCACTGTTGATTTTGACATTTGCGCATCAACCGGAGCATGCACACAAATTGCACCTGAGGTATTCGAAATTCGTACCGACGGCTACTTGTATATCTTGCAAGAAAATCCCACAGGTGCAAACGAAGAACTTGCTCGCCAAGCCGCCGACCTCTGCCCCACTGCAGCTATCACCATCGAAGAGTGACCTTGGGCTTTTCGTCTCTTCTCAATGCACGCTGGAGTGAAGCCGATTCATTGCTCTGCGTAGGCCTTGATCCCGACCAACCAAAAATCCCGCGCCAATATCACGACTTCGAAGATGGCATTGTTCGCTTCTGTGTCGACATCATCGATGCAACAGCAGAGTTTGCATGCGCGTTCAAGCCACAGATTGCATATTTTGCAGCTATTGGTGCTGAATGTGATCTCACTGCAATTTGTGAATACATTCGCAACACGTACCCCACGATTCCCATCATCCTCGATGCAAAACGTGGCGATATTGGTGACACCGCAAAGCAGTACGCGCGTGAAGCCTTCGAACGCTACGGTGCGCACGCAGTCACAGTGAACCCATACATGGGCGGCGACACTATCGAGCCTTATCTCTCGCACAAAGATGGTGCTGCCATTGTTCTGTGTCGTACATCGAATGCAGGCAGCGGAGAGTTTCAATCACAACTTATTAATGGCGAGCCGCTCTACCAACGTGTTGCACGCACCGCTGCTACCGAATGGTCAAAAATGGGCGATGTATCACTTGTTGTTGGTGCCACGTACCCTGCCGAACTTGCTGAAGTACGCGCGATTGTCGGCGATATGGCGTTACTTGTCCCTGGTGTTGGTGCACAAGGCGGAGACCCAACACAAGTTGTTGCTAACGGAGCCAACTCTCACGGAACCGGCCTCATCGTGAATTCATCACGTGCCATTTTGTATGCCGATGCCACGCACCCAGGTGAAGCAGCCGCACGCGTAGCTCGCGAAACCCGCGACGCTCTGCGCGCCGCCCGCTAACTGTGTAGAGCGATTACTTCAATCAGACCGGGCTTCGAACGAAGCTCGTTCAACACATTGTCGGGAGTTTCTTCTGTGGTGGCAATCACCATGAGAGCAGTGCCAGGGGTAAGAGCTCGACCCACATCCATGTCGGCGATGTTCACATTGTGCTCACCCAACAGTGTGCCGACAAGTCCAATAACACCTGGGCGGTCATCGTTACGCACGACCAACATGTGATCAGACGGTGGAACGTCGGTCATATGGTCGTCGACCAACACAATGCGTGCTTGGCGGCGCGGCCCTACAAGCGTTGCAGCAATGCTGTGCGTACCTGCACGCAAAGTAATGAGGTTCACATAGTCGCTATTGGAGCCAGAATTCGTGACTTTGGTTTCCTTGACTTCTACGTTTTGTGCTTTTGCTATTTGCGGTGCATTCACATACGTAACTGCATCAGCGTGGCGTGCAGAGAAGAACCCCTTCAGGGCACTAAGCGTGAGAATGCGTGTGTCGTAACCAGCAATTTCGCCCGTAGCAATAATTTCGAGTTCAGAAATGTCCTTTGCTGCTGCGGACGCAAACAAGCGACCTAGACGCTCTGCAAGCGGCAGATATGGCTTCAACGTTTCATTTGCATCGGCAGCAGAAATATTCACTGCATACGGTACGAAGTCGCCGGCAAGAGCCAAGAGAATTTGGTCGGCAATGTGATCGCCAGCGCGGTCTTGTGCTTCAGTTGTGCTTGCACCAAGGTGTGGCGTAACCACAATGCCTGGCACGTCGAATAACGGAGATTCTGTAGTGGGTTCTTTGTCGAACACATCGAGCGCCGCACCGGCAATGACGCCAGTTTTTACAGCTTCAGCAAGATCGGCCTCATTGATAATTCCGCCGCGGGCAACATTGATAATGCGCAAGGACGACTTTGCCTTCTTGAACATTTCTTTGTCGAACAAGTTGATTGTTTCTTTATTCTTCGGAAGATGCACAGTAATGAAATCGGAACGCTCGACCAATGTTTCAAGATCCATCATTTCGATATTCATTGCACGTGCACGCTCTTCAGAAACGTACGGATCGAATGCAACAATGCGCATGCCGAAAGCTGCAGCACGCTGAGCAACTAATTTGCCAATGCGTCCAAGACCAACAACACCGAAAGTTTTGTCGAACAGTTCGACGCCTTCCCACTTGCTGCGCTCCCAACGACCTTGTACCAATGCTGCATGAGCCTGAGGCACATTGCGTGCAACGGCAAGCAACATGGCCATGGTGTGTTCGGCGGCCGACACAATGTTTGACTCGGGTGCATTCGACACCATGACACCACGACGAGTGGCAGATTCAACATCAACATTGTCGAGACCTACACCCGCACGACCCACCACAATGAGCTCGTCAGCGGCGGCGAGAAGCGCATCGTCTACTTGCGTGGCTGAGCGAACAATGAGGGCGTGAGCGCCCTTGATGGCTACCTGAAGCTGCTCGGGAGAGAGCCCCACCTGAACATCGACCTCGTGGCCAGCGGCCCGCAATTTGCTGAGCCCACTTTCGGCTAATTCTTCAGAGACCAAGATTCGCGACATTCATCAATTCTTGTCGCTAGCGTCAATATTTCCGACACTGATTAAACAATCCGTAAAGAAATCTTGACCGAAGGACCACAAATGAGCCACCAATTTCTTTCTGAAGCATGGATTGAGGCCGCTCGCGACATTCGTCACAGGTATGCAGGTGATGTTCCAGCCATTGAGGTGCTGGTGCGCATCAACATCATCACCACCAAGGTGCCATTTGGTGATGGCTCTATCTCTGCTTTTATCGACACATCGAGTGGGTCATTAGACATGGAACTTGGCTCACTCGACGAAGCCGATCTCACCGTGACGACCGATTACGAGACCGCGCGCAAACTATTTGTAGAACAAGACCCCACGGCCAGCATGCAAGCATTTATGGCTGGTCGCATCAGAGTCGATGGCGACATCACTCGGCTGATGGTGATGCAAACATCGTTGCCTCAAACCGATGTCTCCGTAGCCGTTGCAGAAGAAATTAAAGCGATTACCGCTTAGTTCAGCAGTTCGACTTTGCTTCGATCTGTTGACGTGAGTTTGAACGCCAACAACATTGCAATCACCGAAGTGAATGCGCCAGCCCACAAGGCATACCCGTAACTCGGAAGAATTTTGCTATCTGATCCGTCGCCAAGAGTCATTTCATGAATCGCGATCATGACCGTCGAACCAAGTACTGCACCCATTTGTGCAAGCAGTTGCTGCATAGCGCCAGCGACGCCAATGGATTCTTCTGGCGCAGAGTTCGACACCAGAGCGCTTAATGCGGGACCAGCAATACCAAACCCAATTCCCGATAATCCAAGACCAATAATCACGATGATGTCTGCAGAACCACCTCGAATGGTGCTGAGAAGCACCATCGATGCAATAACTCCAAACGAACCGAGAATTCCTGACACACGTTCGCCTGTTCGCATGGTGAAGAAACTTGCAAGCGGTGCAGTGAGCGAGAACGTTAATGGACGCGCAATCACCAATAGCCCAATGTGTGATGCCTTCATATTTAAGCCGTTTTCCAACATTTG
>WLEX01000138.1 GCA_009704065.1 Actinomycetota bacterium | reverse complement strand
CCTGCAGGAGCAATTGTTCCTTTTTCACCAGTGGCGTTATCGGTGAGTTCTACAAAGGAAAATTGCTTGCCAGTGTTAGCGACATTGGTCCCGATAGTGGGGTCGGCTTCAACACTGGTTTTTGTGAGATTGACGTCAACGCTGTCGGAGGACCGACTGAGGGCCCATCCCCCGACAACGCTGACAAACAGCACTATGAGTGGAACTGCGATGAAAGTTTTTCGACGGTTCCACTTCATGTACTCAGGCTACGAGATGCCGTGGAATTGGCACCTCATCGATAATGAGAGCAGGGCGTACCTTGGTCACAGGACGTCCCCGAGGACGTCGGACAGTGACCACGCGGCCCATCTCTAATTGTTCGCCTCCCCAGACACCCCAAGGTTCCTCGCGTTCGAGGGCCCCTGAAAGGCATGCGGCTTGACCTGAACACTTTGAACAGATGGCCTTTGCACGTTGCACGTCTACCCACTCGTCAGAGAAGAACAAGTAGCTCAAGGTGCCGTTGCCGTCGGCGCAACGCTTCGCGGAGAGAATGAGAGGCTGCTCTGTGAGCATTGTGCCTCCCATGTCGGTGTTGATTGATGTGTACATGTTCTCTGGTCCTTTCGTAGTGGGTGAGATCTGTGGGTTGGAGTGGATATAACAAAAAGGCCGCTCGGGATGTTTCCCGGCGGCCTATGAAGTGAGTGTGATCTAGTTGCTAGATCAGAACACCACGGGGCTGCCGGGAACGACGCTTATTCGCGTGTTTTACCGCCGGTGATGACCACATGGTGAAAGCGTGATCGGCCACCGTGGTCGCATAGGCAAACGCCACGGCTGTTGCCGTGGTTGCCATTGCTGCGGTGGTCTGATTGATACGCATGAGGTGCCCATCAAACCACCTCAGATGGCCAGAGTCAACCGATTTAATAAAACCCAATGCCCATAAGGGTTTGACACCCACAGGTAGGGTGGCGTGATGTCGTTTCGTGAAGCCGCAATCGGGTTTTCCATGGTTGATGGGCCAGGAGCAGGCAGGCAGTTCACCGCTCGGCGCAGAGTACGGCTCGGTGACGCCACTCCTAATGGCCGATTGCGTCTCGATTCGGTGGCGCGGTATCTGCAAGACGTGTCGAACGATGACACCCGCGAATCAAATTGGAGCGATCCACATTGGTGGGTGGTGCGTCGCACGGTGATTGATGTGCACGAATTTCCTTCATACATGCAAGAGATAGATCTCACTACGTGGTGTGGCGGAATTGGTTCGCATTGGGCAGAGCGCCGTACCCGCATTAGTTCACTCGATGGTGTTGCACTCATCGATGCTGCATCGCTGTGGGTGCATGTTGATCAGCACACCATGCAACCAAGCAGAGTTCCTAGCGATGTTGTGGAAACTCTCACTGCGTCAGCAGACGGGCGTGAAGTAAATGCTCGTTTGTTATTGCGCGACAAATTGTTTAGTACAGACGCAGCAGAGACATTCGAATGGCCGATGCGCTTTGCAGACTTCGATGCTGTGGGTCATATGAACAACGCTGCGTATTGGGTGATGATTGAAGAATTCTTATCTGCACATCGTGATGTTCGTGCACCACTACGAGCAGTGGTGGAACATGTGGTGCAAGTGGAGCCCGAACAAAAGCCCGTGCGCCATGTAGTTGCTGGAACTCGAGATTTCGAAATGCAGTTACGTGTTGGTGACACCATGCACGCCGCATTTTGGTGCGGACTTAATCCTTAAGAACGTATTCGAATACACCCGAATTATCGCGGCGTTCGAAATCACCAAGAATGCGCAAATGTTCCAAGTGGGCAAACGCTTCGCTATCTGCCATTGCGCCTTGTGCACGTGGTGAGAACAAATGAGTAGCGAACTCCATCACGCTTGCGGGACGGCTGAGGTCTGCACTGGTATCACGAAGTTTTTGTAAACGTTCAAAGTGATGCTCTTTAATTGCCTGCACGCGACCACCCACATTGTCGAAAGGAGTTCCGTGCGCGGGAAGGGCAATTGAAATTTGGTTTGCAAAGTTGCCGATTTTGTCGAGCGAATCAAAGAACAAAGTGAGCGGATCACCATGAGCAGTGAGCCCACTGATGTGTGGAGTGATAGTTGGTAACACGTGGTCACCACTCAAAAGAGTGCCTGTTTCTGGGTCGAATAGGCATAAATGATCATGCGTGTGGCCAGGCGTATGCACGGCCATCCAATCGCGACGCGCAAATTTCATGCGATCAGTTTCATTGAGCCGCACAGATGGTGTTGGCACCCTCATGAGTTTTGGAAACTTACGACCCACTGCAAGACGCACGCGCCGCTGCCACGGAACATCCATCGCTGGTCCACCCCATGGCGGAGCATCGAAGGGACTACGCATCATGAGTGCAAGTTCTTCAGCATCAACATCGGGTGGTTCGGTGGGATCGTAAAAAGTTCGAAACAAGCGATGCGTAATGATGTCGGCACCAGACTCGGCGCGAAGGCGAGCAGCACCGCCGTAATGATCGGGATGACTATGCGTGACAATTACTGAGTGCACGCGCTTCATAGGCACACCAATACGACTGAGTCGTTCCGTAAGAGCAGTCCATGATTCTTTTGTAGGCAAACCTGGGTCGACAACTGCGACACCACGTTCGTCTTCCATGACGTACATGTTGACGTGGCCAAGGCCCGTGATATTTGCAGGCAACTGTGTGCGCAGTACTCCGGGCGCTACTTCAACAATTTCATCAGTTGCTTGCAACTGTTCAGACTTGACGGGGCGCGGAGCTGCATCGGTCATTTCGAAGGCTTCTTCATTTCTTCCGATGTACGAAAAACCTTGTCTCGGTAATACTTCATCTCGTCAACGCTGTCTCGAATGTCGTCCATTGCACGGTGAGTCATACCGCCAGTAGACGGACGAGCATGTTCCAAACCTGGATACCAGCGCTTCACAAGTTCTTTCACTGTTGACACATCGACGCAGCGATAGTGCAACCAGTTTTCAATCTCGGGCATGTACTTGGCGAGGAAGGTGCGATCGGTGCGAATGGAGTTTCCACACAGCGGAATCTTTCCGGGCTCGGGGCTATGCAACTTGATGAAATCGAGTGTCTGTTGCATTGCTTCGTCGTGGCTCACAGTGGAAGTTTTGATGAGCTCGAGAAGGCCTGAAGTGGTGTGCATATTGGTGACGAAATCGTCCATAGTGGCGAGTGCTTCGTCGGGCTGAAAAATCACTAGGTCTGGGCCTTCAGCGATGATGTTGAGCTCATCGTCGGTGACCAAAGTGGCAATTTCCACAATTACTTGGGTCTCGGCATCGAGGCCAGTCATCTCGAGGTCCATCCAAATCAGCACTTCACCAATCTATTGGCTGGGTGTGATTACGCCTGCAGTGGGAGAGGGGCATAGCGTAGAGATGTGCCTGAAATTCATATCAAGCGACTCGACCTCGGATTGCCACTGCCTGCCTTGGCTCATGAAGGAGATGCAGGGCTCGATATTTACGCTGCACATGATGGTGTTCTTGCGTCAAATGGCGGCCGTTTGTTGATGCCCACGGGAATTGCCATTGCTATCCCTCTTGGTTACGCAGGATTCGTATTGCCACGTAGTGGTCTTGCGTTGAATCACGGAATCAGTGTGGTGAATGCACCTGGTCTTATCGATTCGCAGTATCGCGGTGAAATAAAAGTTGTGTTGTTGAATACTGATCAAAACCGTCCGTATCACGTGTCACGTGGTGACCGCATTGCCCAACTTGTTATTCAACAAGTGGAAAATGTGACCTGGACTGAAGTGACTGAACTCGACAGCAATGATCGTGGTGGCGGTTTCGGCCACTCGGGTCGTTAGAAGTTATTTCTTCGGCAACCGAATCGATAAGGCGCCGCTTTCGGTAAGAGCAGCTACTTCATCAGCGCTAATTCCCAAGAGACTCTGCAACACTTCTGCGTTGTCTTCGCCACGAAATTTAGGAACACCGCGTGTTGAAACATCGGCATCAGAAAATTGCCACGGTGAATTAGGAATACGAAAGGTTCCACCAGAACGATCATCAATTGAAATGATTGCGTTTCTTTCATGTGCCCAATCGGTATCGGCAAGGTCTGGCATTTTGCGAAGCACACCCATTGCTAAACCAGATTCAGCGAATGTGTTTTCAATTTCCTCAGCAGTCTCGATGGTGATGGCCCAGTCACGAACAAACTGTTGTAACTCACCAAGATTTGCAAGGCGCTTTGCAACAGTGTCGAAGCGCGGATCTGTCAACATCTCTGGTCGGTTCATCGCTTTTGCAAACAGATCGAAAGTTCCACGCTCTGCGGGATGGCCACTGACAACAACGAGAGTTCCATTGCCAGTGGTGAGAACGGGGTAGTCGCCTGGCTGGAATGAACGAATCACATCGTCGGCAACATCGCCTTCAAACAATTCATTCTGTGTGTGTTCATTCACATACAACATCGT
>WLEX01000137.1 GCA_009704065.1 Actinomycetota bacterium | reverse complement strand
CGATCGAGATATTTTGATTTGACACGCAATAAATCAAATCGATCCACGTCCTTCACAATCAGGGCACTCGCGTTGAACGGCTGAAACCATATTTTGTGAAAATCGATCGTGACCGAATCTGCTCTAGCAATACCGTGCAGCATTGGTGATAGTTGTGGTGACATTAGGTATGAGCCAGCAACTGCTCCATCAACGTGAAACCACGCATTGATCTGTTCGCAACGTGTTGCGATGGCATCTAGGGGATCAATGACGCCGAGGTCGGTGGTGCCGGCGGTGCCAACGATGGCGATAATGGTGTTCTTCGCCGCCAGTTGTTCTGTAATGGTGGTGTCCAGGGCTGCTATGTCCATTGCGCCACTGGATGTGCTGGAAACAGTGACAACTGAATCTCGACCGAGACCAAGTTGAGCAGCGGCACGTTGTACCGAAAAATGAGCTTGATCGGAACACAGGATTCGCCATGCAGTTGCCTGAGGGGGGAGCCCGGTCTTCAAAACATCGACGCCGATGAGCGAAGCGGCCCAAGAGCGAGCAAGAGTAATTCCGAGAACATTCGATGCAGTTCCACCCGAAGTCATGACGCCCGAACCAGAGCTGGGCATGCCCATGAGATGTGCAAGCCAACTCATGAGATGAAGTTCGACTTCTGTAGCTGCAGGTGCTTGATCCCAGCTGTCCATCGATTGGTTCATCACTGCGATAGTCATTTCAGTGACAACACTTGGAATCATTGTGGGCGGGTGTAAATGTGCAACACAAGCAGGATCAAACGGTACAACGCTATTGGCCCACACGGAGGAGCCGAATTCTTTAAGCACATCTGTTAGAGGCGTGCCAGTTTCAGGGCAAATGTCTGTGGCCCAAATGAGGTCGTGTAGTTGGGTGGGTGACAGATTGCTGCGAGGGCCGTCAGGTCGCTGAATGCTTGCGACGGCTTGTTGTGCTGCCGTTCTGAGTTGTTCTAATCCGACTTCATCGGCAGAAACGAACTGTTGTTGCCAAGGTGTGGCGCTCATGCCACTGAGGCCACGCATACCTCGGCGAATGCATCGCTGAGGAGTTGTAAGCCCTGACGCAGTTCTTCGTCTGTGGTGGTGAGGGGTGGCAAGAGTTTCACCACTTTGTCGCCAGCACCACATGTTTCAACGATGAGTTGGCGTTCAAAGGCGGCACGTGTGACTTGGTCTGCGAGTTCGGTGTCTTTTACATCAAGCCCACACAAAAGACCATTACCGTTTACTGAGAAGTCAAGCGACTCGTACGTGTTTGCGATGGCATGTAATGCATCGAGTACGAGAGTGCCTTTGTGCTTCGTGTCTTGCTCGAACAAACTGTCGCTCCAGTATGTCTGCAACATTTTTGTGGATGTAGCAAATGCGAGGTTGTTGCCACGGAATGTGCCAGTAAATTCACCCGAGTTCCATGTATCGAGATTGCGCCTGATGAGGTTGATCGCCATGGGTAGTCCCAAGCCGCTGATTGCTTTCGACAAGCACACGATGTCTGGGTCGAGACCTGATTCCTCGAAGGAAAAGAAAGTCCCCGTACGCCCTACGCCAGCTTGAACTTCGTCTGCAATGACCATGAGGCCAAGTTCGGTGGCTTTCAGGCGCAGTGCGGAGAGGTAATCAGGATCGAATGCGCGTGCACCACCTTCACCTTGCGTCGCTTCAATGAGGATGGCTCCGAATTTTTCACCCTCGAACCCAGCACGCAATGTGCGGTCAAGCAAATCGAGATCATCGCTTGTCATTTCTTTCACGAAAGGAAGGGCGACAAAATCGCCGATATGAGCGACAGTTTCTCTGCCGGCCAGAGATGCCGAAACGGAAGCGGCGCGATAGCTCATGCCGTGGTAGCCACCTTCAAAACCAAGAACTGCTCGGTTGCCTGTGACACGTTGTGCCAGTTGCAGGGCTGCTTCTACTGCTGTTGCACCGGTTGGTCCGACAGTCTGAACCACCATGTCCATGTGGCGTGGTTTGAGAATGAGTTCTTCGAATGTGTGGAGAAATTCACGCTTTTCGACAGTGAAAGTATCGAGACTGTGGAGAAGTTTTCCTGAACGCAAATGTGAAAGAGCAACTTCGACTAGTTCTGGGTTGTTGTGACCGTAGGACAACACACCTGCACCTGCAAAAAAATCTAGATATGCCTTGGAGTCTTCATCAAAGATTGTGGAACCGTGTGATGTCGCAAAGACCACGGGCCAGCGGCGACAGTAATAACGGACATTTGATTCGAGTTGTTCGAAGGCATTCATTAGAAATCCTCTCGGTTGTGTTGTGAAGCGGTATCACTCTTTCGGGGTCGTTTAGAAACGGAGAGATGACTCTAGAACACAACAGGGAGGATTGCTACTTCATTTGGTCTAATGCCGCACCCATTTGTCTGTGAACCGCGTTGATGGCTTGTAATGGGCGCATCATGACTCGAAATTCGATGATTTTTCCTTGATCGTTGCAAGTAATGATGTCGACACCATTGGCATACTTGCCTTCGATAGTGGTTTCAAACTCCAGCACTGCTGTGTATCCATCGAGTACTTCCTTCGTGTATCGAAACTTTTTCGAATCATCCTTGGGCTCACCGGTAACAACTTTCTCTCCTGGCAATGTTTGCCCTGCGGCCATTAGGTACATCTTTGTGATCTCTTTGCCCACTTGTGGAGTGAACACAATGGGGGAGAAGAAGACGCAATTGTCGTCGAGCAAAATATCGAGACCGTCTTTCAGCTCACCCCTCATATGTGCATGCCATTGTTCGATTACTGCGTGAATCATGTGTGCCCCCTTGGTGCTGTGACCATCGTAGTGAATGAGGGTGAAGCACCTGTCGTTTACAGTTGCAATGGTGAAGAAATCATGGTCGTTTACAGCAGAGAGCACATTGCTTTCTCAGGTGACTTTTTGCGTTGTCGACCTCGAGACAACCGGTACTTCTAGTGCATATGGAGGCATTACCGAAATAGGCGCGGTGAAGTATCGCGGGGGAGAAGAAGTTAGCCGCTTCAACACCCTCCTTAACCCTGGTCAGCCCATTCCGGCCAACATTGTGATGCTCACCGGTATTTCTAATTCCATGGTGGCGGGGGCTCCACATGTGGAAGAAGTGCTTGACCTGTTTCTCGACTTTGTTGAAGGCACCGTTTTGGTGGCGCACAATGCCAAATTCGACGTGGGGTTTTTGAATGCAGCTCTCGAGCGATCCGGGTATGAAACTCTTGCCAATGTGGTGGTCGATACGGTCACATTGGCTCGCCGACTCGTGCGTAGTGAAGTGCCCGACTGCAAACTGTCCACGTTGGCTCGGTGTTTCAACTTTCCCCACCAGCCCATACACCGTGCAATGGATGATGTGTTGGCTACAGGCGACTTGTTGCACTTCCTCATCGATCGGGCAAGTGCTTTCGGTGTGCACGATATTGATGATCTTGTTGCGTTGCCATCTTTGGGGGCGCATCCTGAATCGCAGAAATTAAAACTCACCGACCATCTCACCCGTGGTCCTGGTGTGTATCTATTTCTCGATTTTGCTGGTGATGTTCTCTATGTGGGGAAGGCTACCAATGTGCGTTCTCGCGTGCGTAGCTATTTCAGTACAAGTGAATCACGAAAGAAGGTGGGCTCGCTCCTGAAACTCGTGCACAAGGTGGAATGTATTGAGACTCCCGATGCAATCACCGCCGAGGTATTTGAACTGCGCATTATTCGGCGATTGCGTCCGCGGTACAACTATGCGGGCACACGTAGTGAGAAGTATTGCTATGTGCGCTTGACCACCGACGAAGAGTGGCCTCGTTTGGTTATTTCAAAGGTTGCTTCGCCAAAGGGAATCAGTCTCGGGCCCATCACCACAAAAGGGATGGCGCGTAATGTGATCGATGCCATCGAGTCGGTTGTGCCCTTACGCCGCTGTACCGCACGCATGGGGCGTAGCTATGTGGCTCCAGTGGGCGCTCCTGTGTGCTCTGCTGCGCGCTTGGGGCTCGCACAGTGCCCTTGTTCGGGCTCGGCTGACGCCGCTGTGTATTCCGGCATTGTCGAACTAGTGGCTCAGACCTTGTTGGGTCAATCAGACGAAGTAGTGCAAATGTTGACAGCACGAATGAATGAACATTCTGTGCAACAGCGATTCGAAGAAGCTGCGTTCGTGCGAGACCGGATCGATGCAATTCACACTGCAATACAACGGCATTCTCAAGCCGAATCTCTCCGCAGTCACACAGACTTGCTTGTTGAGGCACATGGCGTGAAGTACCTCATAGAAAATGGTGTGTTAGTAGGTACCCAGATTGACGGCGAAAATATCGATTCTTCGACTGTGGCTATTCCCGAGTTGAAGTTCGACATGCGTGAAATAATCAGGACGCCTATCGATGAATCTCCCACAGAGACTCTCGATGAGGTGATGTGTCTTGCTCGGTTGGTGGAGTCTCTCCAACCAACCGAGCAATAACAATTATT
>WLEX01000136.1 GCA_009704065.1 Actinomycetota bacterium | reverse complement strand
GACGCTTCCGCGCGACGTGCTTTGGAGCGATTCAGAAGGTGCTCGGGGATCTCGGTCACTGCTGTTACCTCTCGGGGAGACCAGTCAGGTCGTAAGAGGGCGGAAGTGCCCTCAAATGCGAGTCCTGACTTCTCCACGATAGACAAATTCGAGCCAAAAGAAGGAATCATCTGTGAGATTGGCCTCAGGAAGTTGAACACGAGCTCGAACCAAGGCACAGAAGTTATTCACAATCACACTAATCAGGAAACCGCACAATTGCACATATCTGCGCCTAACCGACCTCGATGAGAGGGACGAAAGTCATGTGTGAGGAAATGGGTCAGAAGGGTCAAACCATGACTAGTGTTGAAACTGCTTAGGCACCTGCCCAATGACACACCGTCACCAGGACCGGAGAAGAAGAACTGTCCATGCTCGCAATTGACATCCTGAAATGGCCCGGAATGAATCAGGCTTTCCTGTTTTCATTTTTCATCACAAGTGGCTTGGCTCTCGTCACGATTCCTTATGGAAAACGACGCCCTGTCGGCACCCCCACATCATGGGGTGAAGCAATTCTTGGTGCCACCTACACATTTTTCGTCATGTTCTTAGCGTTTGGTGTTGTACCTCACCAACTAATCGACCACATCGATAAGAACCTCGGATGGCGCAAAGACAAACTGTTGTTTGGTCCTGGCGGCATCTTGAAGCCAAAACATCTCGGTGGAAGTTTCCCCATGGACGTGAGTTACGAAGCGTTACGCGACATCGTCGTTGTCGGACTTCACGTGTATTTCGTTGCCCTCATGATCTATGTCATGGTTGCATGGCAAAAGCGTGGAGAAAAAGCTGTCAAGGCAATTGAGACCTCAACGTACGGTCGCCCATTGGTGCGAAAGAACTAATTTCTCATGACACGTACTGACGCCAACCCACCAATGCCTGAATGGTCAACGGAGTATCAACTCGTTGAGGTGGATGCCGACTATCTAGGCAAGGCCGTCAAGCCAAAGCAATTTATTCATATCGATCAAAGCGAATGCATTATGTGCGAAGGCTGCGTCGATATCTGTCCGTGGAAGTGCATCCACATGGTGACGACAGACGCCATCGCAGAAGCACAAGGCACCGAAATGCCTGGAGAAGATCCTTCCGACAATGTTCTTTTTATCATCGACGACGACGTGTGCACACGGTGTGCATTGTGCGTCGATCGTTGTCCAACTGGCGTCATCATTCTGGGTAAGGTCGGCGCGCCTGACCCCGCAGGTGACAGTCATACACGAACCAACAACCACGGCTACGGCTACGGAATGCGTCTATAGAGGTGAATGCACATGGCAAAAGTTCTCGATAATCCCCGTCCTACAGCGAAGGAACGAGCAGCAAAGATTGGTGGCCAAGTAACTGGTAGCCAAATTTGGAACTCAATCTTCCGTCCCGGATCAATTTTCCGTAAGGGCTACACCGATAGCCCACGTAATCGTTCGTACGTCATCATGAACTCTGTTCTGTATCACTTGCATCCGGTGAAGGTAAAGCGTCATGCAGTCAAGGTCAGCTACACGCTGTGCCTCGGTGGACTCAGCTTCTTCATCTTCATTTTGCTCACAGTCACTGGCATTTTCTTGATGTTCTTCTATCGACCCACAGGTGCAAACGCGTGGCAAGACATTCAAACATTGCAGACCTCTGTGACATTTGGTTTGTTAGTACGAAACATGCACCGCTGGGGTGCTCACCTCATGGTGTTGTCAGTGTTCCTCCACATGGCGCGCGTTTTCTACCACGGTGCATACAAAGCCCCACGCGAATTCAACTGGGTCATTGGTTGTGTGTTGTTGCTTCTTACATTGCTGCTGTCGTTCACTGGCTACTTGTTGCCGTGGGACCAGTTAGCTCTCTGGGCTGTAACTGTGGGTACCAACATGATGGGCTATACGCCTGTCTTTGGTTCTCAAGTTCGTTTCGTTTTACTTGGCGGTGTCGAAATCGGATCAGAAACTCTGCTTCGTTGGTATGTGCTGCACGTCATCATGTTGCCGTTCGTCATCATCATTTTCATGGCTATCCACTTCTGGCGCGTCCGCAAAGACGGCGGAATCTCCGGACCTTTGTGATTAGGAAGAAAACACAATGACTGAAATTCCAGAACACCTCCTCAAGCGTGCGCAAGCCGCACGTGAAAAGGCAGCAGGCGAATCTGCATCAGCTGATGCAGGTCCGAGCGATTCACGCATTCCCGATCATCTTCTCGAGCGCAGCAAAGCAGCACGCGGCGGCGATGCGGGTGGCGCAGTGGCAGTTGCCGACAAAGCTTCAGCTGTAGTTGCATCTACTCCTAGTGCTGGTGTTCCTGTAGGTGCTGGTCCTGGTGGACACACCCAGCGTTTGCTCACCGTAGTGAAGTCGGGTTCTATTCAAGAATCAAAGGCTGCACCAGTCGACAAAGTTCATACATGGCCGCATCTTCTTGCAGTCGAATTTGTTGCATCACTTGCGCTCACAGCTTTCATCTTTGTGTTCTCTTGGGTGGTTAACGCACCATTGATGCACGCAGCAGACTTCAACAAAACTCCAAACCCGTCAAAGGCTCCTTGGTATTTCCTTGGGTTGCAGGAACTTCTCACAATGTTTCACCCCATGATTGCTGGCGTTACCCTGCCCGGTGTAGGTGTACTCGCACTTATGATGGCGCCATACGTTGATCGCAACCCATCTAATAAGCCCGAAGATCGGAAGTTCATGACATCGATGATGACCATGTTCCTTATGTTCTGGGCAGTACTCGTCATTATTGGCTCGTTCTTCCGTGGTCCAGGTTTCAACTTCACCTTCCCATGGCGTGACGGAATTTTCTTCGAACTCTGATTTTCAGAATTCAATACACACATCGACGTAGAGACAAAGGAACAAGGAACGTAAAGTCATGAGCACCGGATTCGTAATAGCGATAGTTGTTATCGCAGCGGTCATCTTTGGCGCAATTGTCGTATTGACAACTGCACGAAGCACCGAAGTACGTGGCGCAGGCGCATTGTCACGCGAAACTCGTTCGCGCGACAAGAAAGCCGTCATCAGTGGCAGCGCACCTACAGGTCGCGAAGTGGAACAAGCATCGCGTCCAAGTACTGCTGTCATGAAGGCAGCACCACTCGAAGTTGCACCGTGGGTAGCCCCCGACGCAGAAGCAATTGGCGTTTCACGTCGTATGTTTTTCAATCGTGCAGCATTCACTCTTATGGCGGCAAGCATTGGTGCCTTTGGTGCATCGGTTGTCGGATTTCTTTGGAAGGGTGCCGAAGGTGGTTTTGGTTCAAAGATCACAGCCGGGAAAGTTTCAGACGTTATTCAGTTGATTCGTCAGAACAAAGGTTTTTTGTATTTATCTGAGGCACGCGCTTGGGTGACCGAGTATCCCAAAGATGCTCTTGGTAAAGGCCAGGCCATTTACAGCAAGCAAGCTCCTGTGTATGCAGGTATGCAAGCGGGAATTATTGCGCTGTACCAAAAGTGCCCACACCTCGGATGTCGTGTCCCTGAATGTGCAAGTTCGCAATGGTTTGAATGTCCATGTCATGGTTCGCAGTACAACCAAGTGGGCGAAAAGAAGGGTGGTCCTGCTCCTCGCGGTATGGATCGCTTCGGAGTCTCCGTAGCTAATGGAGTTCTCGTAATTGATACAGGCGCAGTTTTTGCAGGTCCTGCTATTGGTACGAATACCACTGGTCAAGAAGCTGAAGGGCCGCACTGTGTTGGTGCCGCAGGAGGAAAGCACTAGTCATGATTGCATCGACAAGCACATCAATTGCATGGGTCATTCTTCTTATCTCGCTTGCGGGATGGGGTGCTTACGCATATTTCAACATCAAGGCGGGCAAGGACGAGATTGGTTCTGAGCAAACACTTGCTGCTAACCGTAAGCCGTACTACGACGACGAAGTTCTTGAAGGTTCACGCCTTGAGCGCGTACAAGTTCTCGGACTTCTGTTCCTCGTTATCATCACGATTGCTTTGCCTCTGTACTGGGTGCTTGAGCCAGGTCGTCAAGCGGGAGCACAATTCGGATTCGAAAAGCGTTTCACCGAATGGGGTGCAACATTGTTCGCACCAACTGCAGAAGGTGGATACAACTGCGCTGGGTGTCACGGAGGCATGAAGGCAACTGGTGGAGTTGCCTCGTATGCAGTCACCGATCCAAAGACTGGTGAGGTTAAAGCTGTTTCGTGGAAAGCACCAGCGCTGAACACAGTGCTGTATCGCTTCAGTGATGAAGAAGTGCGATTCATCCTTAACTACGGTCGACCCTTCTCACCGATGTCAGCGTGGGGAACCATTGGTGGCGGACCAATGAACGATCAATCAATTACGACATTGATTAATTACTTGCAGAAAATTCAAATTCCTCAAGACAATTGTGTGGAAACTCGTGGACCATACAACCCCACTTGCGACGACGGACAATTGCCAGCCGATAAGACGAATGAGAT
>WLEX01000135.1 GCA_009704065.1 Actinomycetota bacterium | reverse complement strand
TTGCTTGGCGCAGTGAAGCCACCCAGCAAGCGCACCACTGTGGTGCTCGACCCGATGGTCACTGCGCAATTCATGGGAATCATTGGTTCTACCTTGAATGGCGAGAGCGTGGTGAAGGGTCGCAGCATGTTTGCGAACCGCTTGGGTGAAACAGTGGCGAGCCCACTGATTACTCTCATCGATGATCCCACCGATTCGCGTGCATACACCGCTTCGGAACTCGACAGCGAAGGCTTAGCTGCGCGTCGCAATGTGCTCATTGAAAAGGGTGTGTTGCAAAAGTTTGTGCATTCGTCGTATTCGGCACGTCGTGCTGGCACGAAGAGCACAGGCAATGCTGTTGGTGGAGGTGTGGGTTGCATGGCATTGCAACTTGCTCCTGGCACGCAAACACAAGAAGAACTCATTGCAGGAATTGAAGAAGGCGTTCTCATTCAGAGCGTGCAAGGTTTGCATTCAGGTGTGAACCCCATTTCCGGAGACTTTTCTACGGGTGCATCGGGCCTCATGATTCGTAACGGCAAAACTGCCGAACCTATTCGTGAATTCACTATTGCTTCCACCTTGCAGCGCATGTTGCTCGATGTGTTGGCTGTAGGAAACGATGTTGATTGGTTGCCTATGCGTGCAGCCGGTGTATCGATGGTGATTGCCGATGTCACCATGAGCGGGGCATAACCCTCATGGCACTTGCGGCGCAGGCTGCAATTGAACGCCATCCACATTTGGCAACACCATGCGCGCCTGGTTTTGTGCGTGTCGATATGCATTCACACACCATGTTTTCTGGTGACTCCACCACCACGCTCGATGAGATTGTGGAATCTGTGGTGGAAGCCGGAATCGATGTGTTGTGCGTAACCGATCACAATGCGCTCGAAGGTGCGGTGCGGTTGCAGCGCATTTTGGAAGCCGAAGGAATTTGCCGTGTAGTGGCAGGCGAAGAAGTGCGTACACACACTGGTGAAATTATTGGTTTGTTTCTTACCGAGCGCATCTCGTTTGGCGAAAACGCTGTGAACACTGCCGAACAAATTCGTGCCCAAGGCGGCTTGGTATACATACCGCACCCGTTCGACCCCATGCGTCGCAACATCACTGAGAAGTCTCTTATTGAACTCACGTCGCTTGGTTTGGTTGATTCCATCGAGGCACACAACGCAAAAACATCGCTGCAATCGCTGAACAAACAAGCACGCCAATTTGGTATTGATAACAATTTGGCTCTCGGCGCCGGCAGTGATGCACACGTACCGCATGCGTTGGGTAGTGCTTTTGTAGAGATGCCCGACTTCGATGGCCCTACAGATTTCTTAGCCAAGCTTGCCGATGCAGAACTAGTGGGTCATCACTGGGATAAGCACAGGCCATGGTCTGCACGCATTATTCCGTCTGTTTCCGACGGCTACTGATTGCTGCGCTACTGACGTAGCTGCTGCTTAGCGATTGAGCAGTACTGGAATTTCGCGAGGTCCACGCACTTGGCCGTTAGCCCATGTGGTCTTCTTCGATGTATCGAGTGAGTAGTTCGGGAAGGCGCGAAGCCATTCTTGGAAACCGACCAACATTTCTAAACGTGCAAGGTTTGAACCTGCGCAACGGTGAATACCCAAACCAAAGGCCACATGACGGTTGTCTTGGCGATCGAGTTTGAAGATGTGTGCATCTTCAAATGCCTCAGGGTCGTGGTTTGCTGCGGGGAACGTAACAAGTGTCTGGTCACCGGCGTGCATGGGGCAGCCTGCAATTTCCACATCGTTCACAACTTTGCGCGCCATGGTGACAGGTGCGTAGTAACGCAACACTTCTTCGTTGGCGGTTTGCCACAGTGGATCTTCGTTTGGCACAGCAATGAGGCGTTGTACTTCGTCGTTGTGTTGTGCGAAGTGCCAGAGACCTGAACCAATGGCGCTCCATGTGGTGTCGATGCCAGCAACAATTTGCAAACGGATGTATCCGACTTTGATATTCCAGTCGACTTCTTTTCCGTCGATCTCGGCATTGGCAACAAGCGTGAGCAGATCGTCTTTCGGATTTTCGAGGCGATCTTTCAAGATGGCGCTGATGTACTGCGTCATCTCGGTCATTACTTCTAAACGCACTGCGTTGTCTTTGGGCGCAAGCTGGAAGTTCTTGTAGATCCACATACGAAAGAGATCTGCGTCTTCTTCGGGGAGCCCGGTGATGATGCAGATGCCATGTACAGGAATGTGCTGTGTGTATTGCACAGCAGCGTCAGCTACATCCATGCCATCGAGATCTTTAATGAGTTTGCGGCAGTAGTCGCGCATTTCTTGTTCGAGCTCGGCAATGGCCTTTGGGTTAAACGCAGGAAGAATAAGGCGACGATGACCATGGTGATCGGGCGGATCAGAAGTAATTGGTGGGGCAGGTGAGCGTGGTGCATCGGGGCGACCAACAGCAACCCAGATGGAAGAGAAGTCTTCGGTGTTATTTGCGATATCGCGCACGGCTTGCATGGTGACAGGCATGAACGCACGGCCGTAACGTTCGGTGGAACCGACGGGGCATTGTTCGCGCACGTTGTTCCAGATGTCGATGGCGTTCTCGCCCCATCCATCGTCGAGCCAATCCCAGTCGTTGACCCAGTCGGTCACTGGTGCCGATTCAATACGGTCGTTAGTTCCGTAAGCCATAAATACCCCCCGGTAATGCGGTATTCACAGTGTAGTCATGGTCCTGGTTGGCAATTACCAGTGACGCATCTCCGGCACGTACTGCAGTAGCAACAATGGCTGCCGATTCGGCGGGAACCCCGATGGTGATGCCGTTGCGTGTTGATACTTCGATGACAAGTGCGTTCGCAGCAACCACCTGATCAGCTGAGATCACATCGACACGATCACCTGCGTGTACCTGTGGGGCCATGAGATCTGCAGGAAGCGCAACGCCCCGCCAGCCGGCGGGCAACGCGATGCGTTCACCGTCGATAGAGATCATTGAAGTAGTGAGAGCCGTGCGATTGTTGAGCGCGATGCGTACGCGCGCATTGGGCGGAATTGTGGTGAGTGCATCTGCAGCAATGATGGCCATGGGTAATTCGACACGTGTGGTGTTATCACGGGTGAGTTCTTCGCCCATTGCGAGGTGACCACGAGTAACAAGAACTATGTGGTTACTTGCCCATTGGTGGCGATGTGATCGCGCCGAGTGCAGTGATTCCACAATAAGAAACGACACGAGAGCGCAACTGATAACAACCGCTACAAGTTGTGCAGTGCGTTCGCGATGCAGGCTGCGAATGAGTGCGTGTAGCAACTGTGTGAATTGGGTGCGGGCGGTGCGCAGGAACGTAGATGGTGATGTCATGGAGACCCCTTTCGGGTTCCATGTGTGCGCTATCTAGTCGGTTGAGGAAGACGAACTTGTGGTGCTGCTGGAGCTGCTCGACGAATCAGATGATGAAGAGCTCGACGATGAAGAGCCTGAATCGGACGACGAGCTGCTTGACGATGAGCTAGGGGCAGGGGTGCTGCCCGACTTGCCGCTGTCGGTTTTGTAGAAGCCGCCACCCTTGAAGGTGATGCCAACGGGAAGGAAGACCTTTTTGACGGGGCGCACGGTGCCATCGACCGGGTGGACGGCCTCGGTGAGCGAGTCGTCGGCGAAATCCTGGTGAACTTCGATGGTTTCGCCAGAATCAATGAACTTGTAAACGTATGTAGGCATCGTGTTCTCCGGGGTTGGCACTCAGGTCCATCGAGTGCCAAATTGTAACTGGCTAGCGTGGGATTCCATGAGAGCTCGTACCGCCGTTATTCCTGCTGCCGGGCTCGGTACCCGTTTTTACCCTGTCACCAAAGCCGTGCCGAAGGAATTGCTGCCGATTGTCGATGTTCCGGCCCTGCAACTGGTGATCGACGAGGCCGTGGGCGCTGGCATCGACCACATCGTTGTGGTGTCGCATGTATCGAAGACGCCGGTCGAGGCATACGTTGCGCCGTCGCCAGCGGTGATTGAAAAGGTACGGGCCAGTGGTCGCGGTGACCTTGCCGACAGGTTGGCTCTCGTTGGTCGCGATGTGAAAGTAACGGTGGTGTACCAAGATGCACCACGCGGACTTGGCCATGCAGTGGGATGTGCGCGTGAAGCGGTGGGCGATGAACCATTTGCTGTGTTGTTGCCCGATGAAATTATGGGCGATGCAGTGCTGTTGAATTCACTTGTTGATTCATGTGATCGCACAGGTGTTGGTGCTGTTGGCCTGATGCGTGTGCCGATGGAACAAGTGTCTGCATACGGAGTGATTACGCCATCAGCGGGGTCGCCAACAGATGGCCCTTTCGACATTGTTGATGTAGTGGAAAAACCAGCACAAGCTGATGCACCAAGCAACCTGATCATTATTGGTCGCTATGTGCTCACGCCCGATGTGTTTGCAGAAATCGACACTGTGAAACCACATGCAAATGGTGAAATTCAACTCACCGATGCCATGCGTGCTCAGTGTGTGCGTGCACCGTTAACCGGTTTCATTAACCAT
>WLEX01000134.1 GCA_009704065.1 Actinomycetota bacterium | reverse complement strand
CATCCGATAGCCTCGAAGAACAATGAAGACAGACCCCTCAGTCCTTGACCACATTGTCAAGGCCTACGACATTCGTGGCACAACTCCCGATCAAATGAACGACGATGTCGCGTTTGCTCTCGGAATTGCATTTGCCGACTTCGTATCCGCACCCCTCATTTTGGTGGCACGCGATATGCGTGTCACGGGTGAATCATTAGCTGCATCATTTGCAAAAGGTGTCATCTCGCGTGGCGTCGACGTGATCGATCTTGGTTTGGCAAGTACAGACCTTGTGTATTTTGCAGCTGGTTCACTCAATGCTCCTGGCGCAATGTTCACGGCTTCGCACAACCCTGCTGAGTACAACGGCATCAAGTTTTGTTTATCGGGCGCACGCCCCGTTGGTATCGACACTGGCCTTGCCGTGGTCCGCGATGCAGCGAAGCAGGTACTTGCTGGAATCACTCCGGCTCCGGCAGCAAAAGTGGGCACGGTGACCAAGCGCGACATGCTCGATGCGTTTGCTGATCATGTTGTGTCGTTTATCGATGTCGATGCTCTTGACCCCATGAAAGTGGTGGCCGACACTGCCAACGGCATGGGGGGGCTCATTGTGCCCATCGTGTTTGATCGGTTGCCCATGATGGAACTAGAAGTCATGTATCCCGAACTCGACGGCAGTTTCCCTAATCACCCTGCCGATCCCATTCAGCCCGCGAATCAACGGGACCTGCAGGCACGTGTCATTAGTGGTTCGTTCAACATTGGTCTCGCCTTCGATGGCGACGCCGATCGAGTATTCGTTGTCGATGAATTAGGTAGGGGATTATCGGGTTCCACTACAACTGCCATTCTTGCTGCAGCAGTGCTTCGCAAAAATCCTGGTGCAACCGTTTTGTATAACCTGATCTGTTCTAAATCGGTGCCTGAAGTAATCCGCGAAAATGGCGGAGTTCCTGTTCGCACAAAAGTAGGGCACAGCAATATCAAGCAAGTGATGGCAGAGACCGGTGCAGTGTTTGGTGGAGAACACTCCGCTCACTATTACTTCCTCGACAATTACCGTGCAGACTCTGGCATTATTGCCACAATGCTGATGTTGCAGGAATTATCACGGGCCAATATGCCGTTGTCAGAATTTCGCAAGCCGTTCGAGAGGTACGAAGCAAGCGGTGAAATCAACACCAGCGTTTCTGATGCCAATGTGGTCATGAAAGCAATTGCCGAACATTTCTCTCAGTTTCCCCAAGATTGGATCGATGGTTTAACAGTCGATTGCGGCGATTGGTGGTTCAACTTGCGTCCTTCGAACACGGAACCACTTCTTCGTCTCAATCTTGAAGCCTCCACACGTGATGAATGCGATACGCATGTAGCTGAAGTGTTGTCACTTGTGACTTCTATCTAAATAGTGAAAGAATAAAAATATGAGCCTTGACCACACACTCCTCGACATCCTTGCGTGCCCTGAAGATAAGGGTCCATTGTTTTATGTCGAGGCCGAGGCGTTTCTCTATAACCCTCGCCTCAAGAGGTCGTACGCGGTCATCGACGGAATTCCTGTCATGTTGATTGAAGATTCAACCCAGGTGTCAGATGCAGAGCACTCACGTATCGAGGCGCTCATTGCTGCACAGGGCATAAAGCCCACCTTCACACGCTAATTTCGCTACACTGAAGCCTTAATCGGGCTGATTAGAGCGGTGCCAGCAGGCCCCAGCCATGGTTATATACCTCACTTTCAAGGAGCCTCTATGTCCTCTCTCGCTACACGTCGCGATTTTCGCGTCGCCGATCTCAGCCTTGCCCCTTTTGGGCGCAAGGAAATTCATCTTGCAGAACACGAAATGCCAGGCCTTCGTTGGTTGCGCAAAGAGTTCGGTGCTTCAAAGCCACTAAAGGGTGCACGAATTTCTGGTTCATTGCACATGACAATTCAGACTGCAGTTCTTATTGAAACTCTTGTTGAACTTGGTGCCGAAGTGCGTTGGGCAAGTTGCAATATTTTCTCTACACAAGATCATGCAGCAGCAGCTGTCGTGGTTGGTCCAAACGGAACTGAAGCAGACCCACAGGGCGTGCCTGTTTTCGCATGGAAGGGTGAGACTCTTGAAGAGTATTGGTGGTGCACCGAGCAGATGATGACCTGGCCAGATGGAAATCTGCCGAACATGATTCTCGACGACGGTGGCGATGCAACGCTTCTCGTGCACAAGGGTGTCGAGTTTGAAAAAGCTGGTGCAGTGCCAGACCCCACATCAGCTTCCAACCCAGAACTCGCATTGATTCTTGGTCTCTTGCAGCGCACGCTGAAAACAGATCCTGCTAAGTGGACACAAATGGCAGCATCGATCAAGGGTGTTACCGAAGAAACCACAACCGGCGTAAAGCGCTTGTACAAGATGTTCGAAAAGAACGAGCTTCTTTTCCCTGCTATCAACGTGAACGACAGTGTTACTAAGAGCAAGTTCGACAACTTGTACGGTTGCCGTCACTCGCTGATCGACGCCATTAACCGTGCAACCGATGTCATGATCGCCGGCAAGCTTGCCGTTGTATGTGGCTACGGAGACGTAGGTAAGGGCTGTGCACAAAGCCTTCGTGGCCAGGGTGCACGCGTCATTGTTACTGAAATCGACCCCATCAATGCATTGCAAGCAGCAATGGAAGGGTACGAAGTCAACACCATCGAGTCAGCACTTGGTGATGCCGACATCTTTGTTACTGCAACAGGTAACGAGTCAATCATTACCGCTGAGCACATGGCCGGAATGAAGCACAACGCAATTGTGTGCAACATCGGCCACTTCGACAACGAAATCGACATGGCTGGTCTTGCACGTAGTGGTGCATCTCGTGATGAGCTCAAGGCTGGCACAGACCTTTGGACATTCCCCGACGGTCATGCAGTCATTGTTTTGGCTGAGGGTCGTTTGGTGAACCTTGGTTGCGCAACTGGCCACCCATCATTCGTGATGAGTTGCTCATTTAGCAACCAAGTCATTGCTCAGATCGAGTTGTGGACCAACTTGAAGGCGTATCCACTTGGTGTGTATGTGTTGCCAAAGCATCTCGATGAAAAAGTTGCCTTTGCTCATCTTGAAGCATTGGGTGTCACGCTCACGCAACTCACCGACGGTCAAGCTGAATACATGGACATGAACCCATCAGGGCCGTTCAAGCCAGATCATTACCGCTACTAAAGAATCACAGAAAAGGAGCTCTGGGCCTGGCCCAGGGCTCCTTTTTTATTGTTCGGACGCTTCGCCTGCAGCAGCATCGAGGGATGCTCGTGACATCTTGAAGAGTCGCAATGTGACCTGCACCATTGGGCCGATTCCGAGCGCAAAGACAAAGGTTCCAAAACCAATATGGCCACCGAGGAACAAGCCAATAATCATCACCGAAATCTCGACCACTGTGCGCGCAAGGCGCACACTGATGCCAAATCTCTTATTTAGCCCGAGCATGAGGCCATCGCGCGGCCCTGAACCAAATTCGGCTCCGATGTACAGGCCCGAACCGACAGCAATAATGGTGAGGCCGGCCACCATGTAGATAATGCGCACAGCGAGAACATCGGATTTTTGGATCACGTCTTGTGCAATGTTTTCAACGAGTCCAATTTCAATGGCGTTCAGCAAAGTGCCAAGTCCTGGCTTGAGCTTGAGTGGAATCCACAGAAGCAATACGAAAAACGCCACGATGATAAGAACCGTGCCAAGGCCTAGCCCTGTGTGCTTGGAGATTCCTTGATGGAACACGTCCCATGGGGGTACTCCCAATTCGGAACGAACAAAAAATGCAATTCCCGTGCCAAAACAGGCAAGGCCCGCCACACATCTGAATAGTCGTTCTGTGAATTGTTCGCGAAGCGGTCGAAGGGGAGCAGTAGCCATGGAACTACACCGTACAGAAGTATTGACCTCGCAAACGGGTGCATTGATTCCGGTTACGTATGTAGGGGTCTTGCCACATGAAGGATATGTGCGTGATGCGGTGCTGGATTTGAAATATCACGGGAAGCGTGGCAATGCTGCGCAACTTGCTGGCATTGTGAATCAGGTACTGCCACTTTTGGGTGGGCAGTACTCAGTGCTTACGTGGGCTCCCACAACTTCGGCGCATCAGGTGAAGCGCGGAATGGATCATGCCGAACTGATTGCTCGACATGTTGCCGTAAGTAGTGGAATTCGTGCGGTCAAGCTATTGCGTCGAGTCAGTGCTATCTCGCAAACTGGTGCCTCAAGAAATATTCGGCTGATGGGTCCGAAGTTTGTATCGAAGCCGCTTCGGCGACATCGCAATGTATTGGTCATCGATGATGTGGTGACCACTGGAGCAACATTTCGCGCCGCTGCTCAAGCATTAGTAAATGCTGGCGCATCATCGGTTGTCTGTATTGCGCCATCGCGCACGATGTAAGCGGCTACAACAAGTTGGTGAGTGCGCGAGCCTTGGCGATAGCGCCTGAAGAATCTTCTTCCACGTGTACTCCGTGCATACCTAATGCATTTGCGGCATGAACATTTGCCTCT
>WLEX01000133.1 GCA_009704065.1 Actinomycetota bacterium | reverse complement strand
CAACCAATTGTTGACCACTGTTCACTGGATAACACTTCGGTAGCAATCATGTATGAATACAGAGGTGCGACGTTGCGTCGAAACTGTTTCATACGAGCCGTAAACCCCTCGGTGGCTCGAACAATCCAATTGGCCGAAATTACGTGGCGCCCAGACAAGGTTTCAACAATGGCAGATCTGTCTTGTATCTGTGCACAACGTGAGTCCCCGAAGAAATGGACACCCTTGCTCAGAAGGATTTTTACGAGACCATCGACCAAGAGTGCCGGTTGCACGACTGCACAATGCGGACTAAAGGTAGAACCAATCAATCCGGCCACCGTGATGCGCGCCGAAGATTCTTCAACGTTCTGTATACGAATAAAATCTTCGTCGAAGCCGTACTTACGGTAATGCTGAATAGTGCTGTGCAACCTCGCCAGATGGGCTGGGTTTGTAGCTGCATTAATGGTGCCTGCGTGGCACCAACTGCACTCAATGTCGTTCTCGGTCACTATTGAACCAATTTCTTCGACAGAGTTAATGAGGGCATTTTGAAGATCAATCGCCGAGGCTCGTGATGATTGCGCCGACACTGCGTCAAGTGACATTGGTGAAAAAGCAGAGCACCAACCGCCATTGCGGCCACTTGCGCCAAAACCTGGTTGTCGAGCATCGACAATGGCAACAGACAAATGTGGTGAGTGCGTGAGTAGATGAAATGCCGTCCACAACCCTGAGTATCCGGCTCCCACAATCAGTACGTCGAAAGATGCTGACGTGTCTACGGGATCAAAGGACCATGTACTTGCTTGTTCTCTCCACAACGAATTGGGCCAGGCACTAAAGGCTTCGTCCATGTGGTCAGCCTAAGCGATATCTAAAACCATATTGTCGATAAGACGGACGCCACCAACAATTGCTGCTATACAGATAACAACTTCTCCAGTAATCGACTCCACTGATGTCAACGTATTGGGCTCAACAATTGCGACATACTCGATGACACAGTTGTCAATCTGATCAATCACTTTGCGTGTGGCTGTTATTACGACTTCTGCATTGGTCTCGCCACTCGCAACGATGTCCCGTGCTGCGCACAAAGCAACGAAAATGTGGGAGGCTCTGCTCACATCAGCAGGCGAGAGTCGTGAATTGCGACTCGAAAGAGCTAACCCGTTCTCTGCACGAATAGTGGGTACGGCCTGAACAGAGCAAGAAAAATTGAGATCTTGCACAATTCGACGAAGAACAGCAACTTGTTGGAAATCTTTTTGACCCAAGAACATCACAGTGGGTTGTACTGCATTGAGGAGTTTCACTACAACTGTGGCAACACCAGCAAAGTGTCCAGGTCGAAATTCGCCTTCCATAGATTCGGCGATAGATCCAGCAGTGATCGACGTTGAATATCCAGCTGGATACATCGACTCGGGCGATGGCATGTACACAACATCTACTTGGAGTAATTCCGCTAGAGCCAGATCTTCCATCTCGGTACGGGGATACAGAACGAAATCCTCATCATTTGTAAATTGAGTTTGGTTTACAAAAATGGAAAGAACCGTTACATCGCATTGAGCTTTTGATTGCTCGAGCAGAGCCATATGCCCTTTGTGCAGTGCACCCATTGTTGGTACAAAACCAATGCTGTTTCCAAGCTGGGATTGTTCCCGCGACCATTCGTACATGTCTCGGGGCGTAGAGAGAACTTTCATTTACTGAAGCTGTGATCGGAGTCTGGCCAAGCTCCACTGTGCACTTCAGAAACGTAATCCCGCACTGCCTCGATTGAGGTTGTGCGAAGGTTTGCGTAGGCTTTAGCGAAAGTAAAAGACCGCGCTGACAGACCCAAGAGGTCATGCATCACCAACACTTGGCCATCACAATGAACTCCGGCACCGATACCAATAGTGGGGATAGAAAGTGACTCTGTGACTTCCTGTGCCACATCTGAAGGGACGCCTTCGATAACTACTGCATGTGCGCCCGCTTCCTGTACTGCGAGCGCATCTTCAAGAATTTGATTACGACTGCCAGCACCACTAGAAGAGCGCCCTTGAATTTTGTTTCCACCCATTCGGTGGTAGCTCTGCGGAGTTAGTCCAATATGTGCCATCACTGGAATATCAACATGTGTGATTGCCGCAATGGTGGAAGCCAAATGCACTCCACCTTCAAGCTTTACTATTTCCGCACCCGCCTTAATGAGGCGTACCGAGTTATCGATCGCCTGAGTGTGTGACGCTTGATATGAGCCAAAAGGGAGATCTCCCACCACTAGAGCTAGCGGTTTCACTGATGCAACCATGGCAACGTGATATTCCATATGTTCCATGGAAACTGACAGTGTTGTCTTGTGGCCTTGCATAACAGTTCCCACAGAATCACCAACAAGGATGAGATCAACTCCGGCCTCGTCAACAATGCAAGCGAATGTCGAATCGTAAGCGGTGACCATTGACATCCGCAGGCCCGCGCTTTTACGCTCGGCCAACTTCGGTACCGTGAATTTCGACCTTTTTAAGTCATTGGTTTGATTCTTGGCGTTTTGCACCTAATCAGGCTATGAGCCTCTATGGGTTTCTGAAAGCCACTCAGAGTGAAAATGGTCTCAATTCCCAAAAAGAAGGCGTACAGAAGCTTCGGGATCGCTGACCAATTCAGTTTTGGTACCAATCACCAAAGTGGTCCGAGATTCGAGGTCGTACTGCGCCCACGAAGGATGTCCGTGAGTAGCGAATTGAACTATCTCGGATGCGAAACGATCGGCAATGGGGAACCGGTCGGCACCGTCTCCAGTGAACATGTCAGTCCCTGGAGCTTCAAGATTGTCGAATGCAAATGGGATATCGAGAGCATGACAACACCCCACTGCACCGTCGAACGCGGGCGATGCCCATGTGAACCAATACATCCATGTGGGCGTATTTTTGCCAAGGCGATCATTTGAAAATGAAATAGCACGTTGACGAAATCCTGTGTCTGTCGATACAGCAGACATCAACTGCCCTGGAGTATCTCCTTTGCGTACTGTTTCGAAAATCTTTTGAGCATCAGAAGCCTGATCTCCAAAACTAGTCACGCAGAACTTTTTCCAATCCTCTTCAGTAGCAGAAGCATTCTTCGGATCAAATGCAGACCAGAGTCTGTTTTCGTCGCGATTGGTTCCCACAACAAAGGGCAGACCAGAGGCACTGGCTGCGGCCAAGATATCTTCCGAGAGACCGTGACCGTTTGCTGTCGGAGAAAAGAAATCGAAAGCAGTTGACTCCATAGCCATCTGTTTTGTCTGGGCATTGAGGATGTCTTGTACCGAGAGTTGCGCTGCTTTATCGCGGTTATCTACTTCAGCAATCGAAAGAAACTGCGTTTCATGCTCCTTTGCTCTGTTCTTGTCACGTAGTTGCCCTATAGATGGACTCATTGACCACACTTTATGAAAAAGATTGTTGGCTTCTGGTGCAGCCATTAGTGAAATGACAGCCGAACCGCCAGCAGATTCTCCAAAAATAGTGACATTGCCGGCATCGCCACCAAATGAAGAAATATTTCTTTGCACCCAACGCAATGCCGAAATCATGTCGGAAGTGCCGTAGTTCCCATCACCTAAGAATCCAAAAGCTCCCAATCGATAATTAATGGTGACAACAACAACGTCTCTATTTGCCAAAGAACCACCGTCATACCAAGCCAAAGATCCAGAGCCATTGGTGAATGCTCCGCCATGAACCCAGAACAGAACTGGCAACTTTGATTCTGATGTGGCCTGTGCTGGTGAGAAAACATTGAGGTTCAGACAGTCTTCATTCATCTTTGTCTCGTCGAATCCCAGCATCATTTCGAGAACACCCGGCACCTGAGGGCAGATAGAGCCATGAGCGGTCGCGTTGAGAACGCCTTCCCATGACTCAATATCGGCTGGCTGTTCGAAGCGCTTAGCATTGGCATAACGGATTCCCAAAAACTCTCTATGCCCTTTGAGGCTGGAGTTTCCTGTGATGAGCCCACTTGGAGTCTCGATCGTGCTCGTTGAAGTTGTCATGTTCCCTACCGTAGTTCTGAACATGGCCACGAGTAACTAGCGTATGGCAGATGTTTGGTCGCTTAGTTGGTCGCGCCTATGTATGGGCCTATACAAAAATACAATTCTGGGCCTCTATCAGCCCTGAGAATAAGTGGGGTAAGAAGTTCCATCATTTTGGTGATCGCAGTTTGATCATGTGGAAGCCGACCACGATTTTTAATGAGCAATTTATTTCTATAGGCGAAGACACTCTCATTGGAGAAGGTGTCTCGCTGTCCGCTGGAATGGTTCCCGGTCAACAGTGTCTAACAAACCCAGTTGTCACCATCGGTGATCGATGCCTGATCGGTAGAGGAAGTGGAATTGTCGGTCATTTTTCTATTTCCATCGGCAACGATGTATGGACGGGACACCATGTGTACATCACCGATCAAAATCACGGATACGAAGACGTAACACGACCCATCTCACAACAAACACAACCAGAGCTACCGGTGGTGATTGGAGATGGATCGT
>WLEX01000132.1 GCA_009704065.1 Actinomycetota bacterium | reverse complement strand
TGTTCTTCCGGGTTACCGGCTTCTTGCTCCTCTTGTTTGCAGCAGGCCTTTTCGGCAAGTTCTTCCATGAGTACCGAGAGCTCTTCGGCTTCGAAGACGGCTGGCTCGTGTCGTCTGCTTGGAACATCAAGTCGGGAATCTGGGCTGAAGGCACTTTCTATGACTTCATGAAGGGTTTCTTCGGTTGGCACTACGCATACGAGAACATTCGCCTGATTGCGTATTTCGCATATTTGTTGCCAGTTGGTTGGCTGTTTCTACAGACTTCAAAAAAGTCATAGTCCAGCCATTACGGTTGAGTCATGTCCTTATCTGACGGAACCCCAATCGACATCAAGCCTCGCAGCCGCGACGTTACTGATGGCATACAAAAAGCAGCGGCTCGCGCAATGTTGCGCGCGGTGGGTCTTGGCGACGACGACTGGGTAAAGCCACAAATCGGAATTGCATCTGCGTGGAACGAGATCACCCCATGCAACATGTCATTGCGTCGGTTGGCAGAAAACGCCAAGTTGGGCGTTCGTGCTGCTGGTGGAGTACCCATGGAATTTGGCACTATCACAGTGTCCGACGGAATCAGCATGGGTCATGAAGGAATGCGTGCATCGCTCGTTTCTCGTGAAGTGATTACCGACAGTGTGGAAACAGTTGTTCACGGTGAGCGCTTCGACGGATTCGTGGGTCTTGCTGGTTGCGACAAGAGCATTCCTGCAATGCTCATGGCCGCTGCTCGTCTGAACCTTGCAAGCGTGTTTGTCTATAACGGCTCAACAATGCCTGGCGTGTACAAAGGCAACAACATCGACATCACCACAGTGTTTGAAGCAGTGGGTGCATGTGCAGCGGGAACAATCACCGAAGGTGAACTCACCGATATCGAAAAAGCTGCCTGCCCCGGCGAAGGTGCATGTGGCGGAATGTTCACAGCAAACACCATGTCGTCTATTGCAGAAGCTTTGGGAATGAGCCTTCCCGGGAGTGCTTCAGCACCCGCAATTGACTCCAGTCGCGAAGGTGATGCACACAGAGCTGGAGAAGCAGTTGTCAATATGTTGCGTCTTGGGATTCGTCCTCGTGACATTATGACCAAGAAAGCATTCGAAAACGCCATTGCAGTGGCGAACGCATTTGGTGGTAGCACCAACGCCGTATTGCACCTCCTAGCAATCGCTAACGAAGCGGGTGTGGAACTCGACCTCGATGATTTCAATCGCATCGCAGACAAAGTTCCTCACATCGCCGATACAAAGCCTGGCGGAAAATTCCACATGTCAGATATTCACCGTATTGGTGGAGTGCCTGTACTCATGAAACATCTTCTTGATGCAGGGTTGTTGCATGGAGACGTTCTCACATGCACGGGAAAGACAATGGCCGAGAACTTGGCCGACATCAATCCACCTGCGCCCGATGGTGTTGTTATCCATCCGTTGTCAGATCCCATTCACACAGAAGGTGGACTGAACATTCTTACTGGCTCTCTTGCGCCAAAGGGATCAGTTGTAAAAGTCGCTGGCCTGAGCAAAGAGCAAATGCAATTTGAAGGACCGGCGCGAGTATTCGATGGTGAAGATGGCGCAATGAACGCAATCATGACAGGCACTATTAATCATGGTGATGTCATTGTGATTCGCTACGAAGGACCAAAGGGTGGTCCAGGTATGCGTGAAATGCTCGCAATCACTGGCGCTCTTAAAGGTGCAGGACTTGGCTCAACAGTTGCGCTCATTACCGATGGTCGATTCTCTGGTGGTACATGGGGCTTCTGTATTGGTCACGTAGCGCCTGAAGCAACTGATGGTGGACCTATTGCGTTTGTACGTGAGGGTGATCTCATTCGTATTGATGTTCCATCGAAATCTCTTGACCTGCTTGTCGGCGAAAAAGAATTGAAAAAGCGCCGCAAAGGCTGGGTACCAAACCCACCGCGTTACACAACTGGCGTGTTGGCAAAGTTTGCAAAGTTAGTACAAGGTGCCGAAACTGGTGCCATCACGAACCCCACACGCTAAGAGAGTTTCGTAAACATCGAAGGGGACATCTGTCCCTTTCATTGATGAATAACTACGGCGCATAATCATCGTTTGTACCCTGCGTATATGACGAAGATTTATTCCAGTAATGCACATCGACTGAAGTGGGTACTTTCGCTTTTAGTAGTGACGGCACCCTTGATCATGGCCCCAGCAACTACAACAGCTGCAGTCCGCGCTGTACGACAAGGAACCACTTCCACATATGGCGTTCTCGCTGGAACAACTGTCACAAACACTGGGGCCACCACCATCTCTGGTACCGCAGGAGCTGACATTGGTCTGTTTCCAGGCACCTCATTCACAGGCAGTGCAAGCGTCACAATGTCTGGGGCAAAACACATCACCGATACTGCGGCAACAATTGCTCAAACCGATTTAGTGACTGCATATCGCGATCTAAGTATTCCTACTCCTACCATTTTGAGCAGTCCAAATCTTGCGGGGCGAGTGTTGTTGCCAGGTACATACGCAACATCGGCGGGTACTTTTGCAAACTCTGGAAAATTGACACTTGATGCGCAAGGTGATCCAAACAAGGTCTTCATTTTTCAAGCGGCGTCTACTGTAATTACATCGACAGGTAGCACGATGGTGTTAGCAAACGGCGCACAGGCATGCAATGTGTATTGGCGAGTGGGCAGTTCTGCAACTATCGGTGTGTCGTCTACCTTTATCGGCCACGTATACGCACTCACAAGTATTGCTGCTACTACAAGCGCCACAATTTATGGTCAACTGCTCGCCCGCAATGGCGCGGTCACGCTTGACCGAAACACCATCGTCAATAGCGCATGTGCAACTGCGGCCGTTACCACCACGACTACAAGAGCAACTGGTGTGACTACTACGACAGCCAGAGCGACACCTACAAGCTCTACATCTCCTGCGAGTAACGCGACCACGACCGTTTCTGGTTCAGGTGGAGAGCTCCCTGCAACGGGTGGGACATTTCGTTTGTTCCTTATTATCGGTCTGATATTGCTTCTCACCGGAGTGGTGAGAGTGTCGTTCGGTCGACGGGGGTAGATCACCTTCACGGAACTATATGAAGAGAATCCTGACAACTAGAACTGGACGCATCACAGCATTTCTCTTAGTAGTAGTACTTGGTGCACCTGTCGTAATTTCACTCAATCGGTCGTCGGCGGCTTGGCCCACAATTCGCCAAGGATCCACAACTTCTTTTGGAGTGCTCGCCTCATCAACAGTTACAAACACAGGACCAACTTCGATATCGGGAACTGCAGGCGGATATGTGGGTTTGTACCCCGGCACATCATTCACTGGTAGCGCGAGTGTCACACGGTCGGGTGACCACATCACCGACGGTACAGCACAACTTGCACAGACCGATCTAGTTACTGCGTATAACGACCTGGGTGTTCCTACTCCCACAGTCATTGGCCCAGCTGATCTTGTGGGAAAGGTAATTCTTCCTGGTACCTATTCGACAGCTTCAGGCACGTTTGCAAACTCTGGCAATGTGACGCTTGATGCGCTCGGTGATCCGTCAGCGGTGTTTATTTTCCAAGCTGCGTCAACAGTGATTACTTCTACATCGAGCACCATGACATTGTCGGGAGGTGCACAGGCGTGCAACGTGTATTGGCGTGTAGGAAGCTCGGCAACAATTGGAGTGTCATCGACTTTTGTTGGCCATGTCTACGCAATGGACAGTGTCACCGCGACCACTAACGCCACTATCTACGGACAATTGCTTGCGCGCAATGCGGCTGTGACGTTGGATACAAATACCATCATCAACAACAATTGTGATGCGCCAGTGACCACAACAAACGCACAGACAACTACTACATCGCCAGCAACGAGCACTCTTACTTCAACAACCACGGTTGCAGGACCTACGTCCACCGTTGTAGGAGTATCGATAACTTCTACAACTGCAGTACCGAGAACAACAACAACTATTCGGCGCGTAACCACAACTACGCGAGAAGTTCAGGCGACCACCACGACTGTGCGAGCAGGGGAATCTTCAACAACAGTTCCTCGAAGCAATTCAACCTTGCCGACCACGAGGTAGAGGACAACGCCCAACGCAGTGGTCCTATTTCATTACGCAACTTGTAGTGATGAAAACGGCGGGCGAGGAAGCGGGGACCCTGCTACACCCTTTTGAGAAGGTGTGTCCAACATGCAAGAGCCTTCCCCGTCATCACATAGTTCCACCCTGCCCATCACCCCATTTTCGTTCGAAATTGATTCGGGCGAACTCAAAGATGTCTGTGCAATGGCCGAGCGCTACACACCGCGTGTTACTGCCGATTACTCAGTATTGCTACACATCACCTCGGGCCGGCATCGTTGGAATATGCGTGAAGAAAATGTCACTGCATGGATAGATTTCATCACCACCTCAGGTGAAGAGGAACATCTTGTAGTCATTCCATTGCACTTTCTCAACACCATTGGCTATATGTATCCCGAACTCTTTACATACGTCATTGAGTTCGACCCCACACGCAACACCCTCACCTTTACTGCCGGTAGTGATGTCATGTGTGTGACGGTTCCTT
>WLEX01000131.1 GCA_009704065.1 Actinomycetota bacterium | reverse complement strand
CGCCATCGCCAGCGATACACGCTCTACTCGCGACATGATTCTCGAAGAGGCGCTCCACTGTTTTGCCGAGCGGGGCTACGACGGAACCTCGCTGAACGATATTGCAGCCGGAGTAGGCATCAAGCGGCCAAGTCTTCTCCATCATTTTCCGAGTAAAGAAGCCCTGTACGAAGACGTATTCGAAATGCTGATCTCCGAATGGCTCAAACGATTAGAGGCAGCCGTGTCCTCTCCTACGGCAAACTGGGCAAAAGCAGAGTTGGTACTGCGAGCCGGGTTTGATTTGTTTGCAGAAACGCCTGATTATGTTCGAATCATGCGTCGCGAGGCTCTCGATGGAGGAGTGCATCTCGGTATTGACCTATCAGGAGTCCTGCGGCCACTCTTTGACCGCGCGGTGGAATATTTCGATTCCCAAATGGACTCCGGGCATTTTCGACGACACGACTCGCGCCACTTGTTGATTACGGGATACGGAGCAATTCTCACTTATTTCTCGGATGCTCCATTCATCGATGGTCTTTTAGACGACACAGCATTGACTGAAAAAAACGTACGAGATCACTGCGAACACGTGATCCGTTTCTTTCAGTCGGCATTGGTTTTGTAGACCCACTGAGCAACCTGCGATACGGTGACCACATGAGTAATTGGGTGCGTAACGGTAAAAAAATTGGCTATTCAGTACACGGTGCTGGAGTTCCCATCTTGGCTTTCCATGGAACGACACAAAATGCTGACGCTTGGAATCAGGTTAGGGAGGCATGCCCCACGTCATTTCAGTGGGTCACTTTCGAGTTTCCAGGATCTGGCGAATCAGCAATGCCGACGGCCCCAATTGAACTAGACATCATGATCGATGATGCAGTAGCGCTTATGCACGAACTTGGACACCAGAAATTTCACGTTGTGGGTTATTCGCTCGGCGCAGTGGCTGCTCTTCAATGTGCAGCAACTCAACACGAATCAGTTCTCAGCATTACTTCTTTGTGCGGTTGGTCGGTGAGTGATGCCCGTATGAAAATTACCTTTGATTTATGGCGTCGTTTGATCGCTATCGATTCAGAGCTCTTTATGCGCTACGCACTCGCTGATGGATACACCGCGGCAGGTCTTGAGGCGTTAGAGCCGATGATCGACATGGTCGTTCCGATGGCGGCATCGACGGTGCAGCCTGGGTCAGATGCACATCTGGAATTAGATCTCCGAATCAATATCGAGGACTCACTAGCTCACATCACGGCTCCGTGTTTGGTAATTGGTGGACTCGAGGATCGTTGGGTGGATATCTCCAAATCTCGGCACATCGCTCAAAGCATTCCCGGCTCGCAATTGCTGGAATTACCTGCAGGTCACCTTGTAATCGGAGAGTGCGCATCTGATGTTGCCACGGCAATATCGCGTCATATCTCACAGATTTAGGGAAAAGGCCAACTTTTCTTCTCTCTATCCCTCACCCGCGCGTGGGGCTGACTACCGTATATAACCGTGTCGATTACATCTGCTTCCACCACTCTGTCCGAATCTGACTCGAAGGTCCTTCTCGCTAACTACGGCGTTCCTTTTGCAGATGAGCGAAAGGTGCAAACTGCAGAGGCTGCCGCAGCTGCAGCAACCGAACTTGGATTCCCTGTAGTAGTGAAATTGGGCGGCGACAAGATCGCACATAAAACCGAACGCGGTCTTGTGCGTTTACGTTTGCAAGATTCTGCATCTGTGCTTGTAGCAGCCACAGAACTCTTGGCGGCTGCGACTCCCGCCGATGGTGACGTTCATGTGCTGGTAGCACCGATGATTTCTGGTTCTCGGGAATTGATTGCCGGGATGCTTGTAGATCAACAATTCGGGCCAACCGTCATGCTGGGCATAGGTGGAGTGATGGCCGAAGTAATTAAAGACGTCGCCTTTCGGCCCGCTCCAGTTGATGAAAAGACAGCCCGTGGAATGATCGCCTCATTACGGATGCAAGGGTTGCTGGGGGAGTTCCGCGGAGAAGCTGCGGTCAATGTAGAACAAGTTGTTGCCACAATTCTCGGTCTTTCGAAAGTTGCTATGGATAGAGACGACATCGTCTCAGTCGATGTGAACCCTTTAATCGTGCGACCCAATGGTGATGTTGTAGCGGTTGATGCCCTCGTTGAAATTGGCACTCGCAATACATCCAATGTTTCCCAGAGAACTCGTTACACAGACGACCAGTTCAGAGCACTGTTTGAACCACGTGGAGTTCTCGTCACGGGTGCATCGACTCATCCTGGTAAATTTGGTTTTGTATCGCTACACAATATTTTGGCAAGCGGATACGCCGGTGCAGTATTCGGCACCAACTTGGCAGGGGAAGAAGTTCTCGGCATTCAAACAGTTGCTGATATCGCACAATTGCCCGACAACGCAATCGATTTGGTCTTTGTGTGCACACCCGCATCAGCCAATCCTGATTTGTTACGAGCATGCGCCAAGAAAGGTGTGCGTGCAGCATTTCTTACTTCTGCTGGCTATGGCGAGGCTGGCGATGAAGGTCGCAAACTTGAGCAAGAGCTAATCGCACTTGCCGATGAATTGGGCATCCTTCTAGCGGGACCGAACGGCCAAGGAGTGGTATCGACTCCTGTACATCTTTGTGCGCAAATTGTTGCTCCGTATCCACCGCTCGGTCATATCGCTGTCGCAAGCCAGAGTGGAAACTTTGTATCAAGCTTTTTGAACTACGCCCGTCAAACCGGGGTTGGCATTAGCCGTGCAGTCTCGGCAGGTAACGCTGCGGCACTTGGTGTCGCAGACCTTATCGAGTGGTACGCAACAGATTCAGCCACCAACGTGGCACTTGCGTACGTTGAGGGAATCGTCGATGGAAATGGCCTGATGTCTCGTCTATCGACGGTTACGCCGAAGAAGCCAGTTGTTCTGGTTAAAGGTGGAGCTACAGAGAATGGAGCAAGAGCAGCAGCTAGCCACACCGGAGCTCTTGCCGCAAACGACTCGATATTTGATGGTGCATGCAAGTCTGCCGGAATTACTCGTGCAGCAACCGTGGAAGAAGCCTTCGAGGCAGCAGCAACTTTTGCGACACAACCTTTGCCTAAGGGCCCAAATGTTGTGGTCCTTACAACTGCAGGCGGCTGGGGCGTTGTGACAAGTGATGCAATAGCCAACGATGGATCAATTCAATTGATGACATTGCCCGAAGACCTGCTCGCACAAATCGATACAAAGTTGCCACCACGATGGAGTCGAAACAACCCCGTCGATTGTGCAGGTGGTGAGACACGAGACACCATTCCAGAAGTGATGGAAATGATTGCTCGCCATAAAGATGTTGACGCCATTATTTACTTAGGCCTCGGAATTCAAGCCAACCAAGCACGACTTATGCGTGAGGGTCATTTTTATCCCGGTAACGGACTTGAAAGAATCGTTGAATATCACGAACGCCAAGACGCTCGTTTCGCACAAGCCGCATACGATTTATCGATAGCCACTGGAAAGCCAATTTTGTTGGCCACAGAACTTGCGGTTGCTGATCCGTCCAACTCCGGGGTTGCAACCGTGCGAGAAACCGGCCGCTTGTGTTACGCCAGTGGCAACAGAGCAGCTGTCGCACTCGGTCACCTCTATCGATATGCGGTACACACCGGTGCAGCAACTAGGTAACAGCGCCACGTCTTCTCGGCGTACGTCCGCCAACCCGTTGAAGCTGGTTGTTGTTGCGTCGTGTGTCGGTGCAGTACTCCTTGCGGGACTGTATGTCTTGGCCGACAGAACATCTTCTCGTGTGGTGGCTCATGCAGATGGGTTCGTTACTGTTGCGCCAACGGTAAGTCTGCTTTCTGCTCGGCGTGCGCCAAATACCTTGTCATTCGTTACTCGCACCGGAAAAGTTTCGCGTGCAGTGGCCGCAGTTACCGGACTCATACCGGATAACTCGTGCATGACTGTTGACTGGATGGGTCAACGCATGGGATCACTACATCCCGAAAAAACTTTTGTGCCTGCATCTGCAACCAAAATTGTTACAGCGGTTGCAGCATTAGAAATTCTTGGTCCGACATTTACCTATTCCACCAACGCGTACGGCACTATTGACCCCACCGGTTCGGTGAACGATTTATTTCTGGTCGGCGGGGGAGACCCCGTCTTGATACGCGCGGAATATCCAGCAATGGAGAAGTACGGCACCATTAACGGTACGTCTCTCGAAAAGTTGGCAGACGCAATCGTGGCTGCAGGAGTAAAGCGAATCGCTGGTGCAGTCGTCGGCGTTGATAATCGATATGACGACAAACGGTATGTCGATGTATGGCCGAAGGAATTTCATTCGACCGAGGCTGGACCTTTAGGTGCGCTCGTTGTCGATGACGGTCTGCTGATGGGTAGCGAGATGAAGCCAGATGACCCCGCGGTCAGCGCAGCCTCAGAACTACGCGTACTACTGGAGGCGAGGGGAATCGGAGTCGGCGCATTGAGTAGACATGACCCCACTGCACCAAGTGGCGACCCTATTGCCTCAGTATCTAGTGCACCGCTCACTCAAATTGTGCAAGAGATGCTGGTGAACAGCGACAACAACACTGCAGAACTTCTTCTTAAAGAGATTGGTT
>WLEX01000130.1 GCA_009704065.1 Actinomycetota bacterium | reverse complement strand
CGTATTCATACTTCGTCTGCCACGGTTGCAGTCATGGTGGAAGCCGAAGAACTCGACCTGGAAATTAACGACAACGATCTCAGTATCGATGTGTATCGCGCATCAGGTGCAGGCGGACAGCATGTCAACACCACCGACTCGGCAGTGCGAATCACTCACAAGCCCACCGGATTAGTAGTGGCAATGCAAGATGAACGAAGCCAACTGCAAAACAAGCTTCGTGCGATGACGGTGTTGCGTTCACGATTATTGAAATTGCGACAAGATGAAGCTGATGCAAAGGCGTCAGAGGCGCGTCGTGCCCAAATTGGCGGCGGCGGTCGTGGCGAAAAGATTCGCACGTATAACTACAAAGAAAACCGCATTACAGATCACCGCATTGGGTTTACGTTGTACCAATTGCAGGCTGCACTAGGCGGAGAACTAGACCCAGTGGTCGATGCCTTGTCGGCAGATTTACGGGCGCGTCAATTAGCCAACAATGACTAATTCATCTCACGAAGATTTCGTTTCATGGCGCGACATGATTGTGCGTGTCACTGAACAAGTAGGCGAGCGCACCGTTGCTAAATGGTTATGCGAACATGCGAGCGGATGTGATGCAGAAGATTTTGCTGAAGTACTTGATGAATTAGTAAGCGAACGTGCAGGAGAACATCTGCGGGCAATGATTGAGAGACTCGGCAACGGTGAGCCCTTGCAATATGTGATGGGTCGATGGTCGTTTCGTCACCTCGATCTTTTGATAGATGAACGAGTGTTGATTCCTCGCCCTGAGACCGAACTTCTTGTAGATATTGCGAAGAAACATCTGGAATCAATACAACGGCCGATGACTATTGTGGATTTAGGAACAGGATCTGGCGCAATCGGCTTGTCTTTGTTGTTTGAACTTCCCCTCGAATCGGCAACGGTATACATGACCGATGCATCGGAAGATGCATTGCATGTTGCGCGCGCCAATGCAGCAGGTATCGGTCGGCCAAGCACGGGCGCACGTTTTGGGAACGGCAGTTGGTATGAGGCGTTGCCAATTGAACTACGTGGAACGGTTCATGCGATTGTGAGCAACCCTCCCTACATTGCTGACGGTGATCCCGAAGTGGGTGAGTCGGTATTGCAATGGGAGCCGCATCATGCCCTCTTTGCCGGGCCCGATGGTCTGAACGATGTGCGCACAATTGTTAATGAGGCACACGATTGGCTAATTCCTGGTGGCTTCTTAGCCTTAGAGATGGGCTATACCCAAGGCAATGCCGTTGCAGAAATTTTTAGTAGCGCCGGCTTTTCGAATATCACTGTTCACAAAGACTTGGCAGGTCTCGACCGCTTTGTGAGCGGAATTGCTCGTTAGCCCAGACTGCGGCGTAAAAACTCGAGCTGGTGCAACAACAGATTCTCTGCAACTACTTCTTGTGGAGTCATATGAGTGACGCCTGACAGTGGCAATACCTCGTGAGATTTACCTGCAGCTAATAATGCAGAAGACAATTGCAACGTATGTGCGGCTACAACGTTGTCGTCGGCCAAGCCGTGAATGAGCAACAGTGGCTGATGTAATTCATCGGCGTTGTTCATCAGCGATGTTGCTTCGTAAGCGGAATTGTCAATCGAAGGGTTGCCGAGATATCGCTCGGTGTAGTGCGTGTCGTATAAACGCCAATCGGTTACTGGCGCGCCCGCGATACCTGCATGGAAAAGATCGCCACGTCGCATGACTGCAAGTGCTGCAAGGTATCCACCAAAGCTCCAACCACGAATACCTACGCGTGTGGTGTCGGCACGCGGTTCAAGATCGTGCAGATCGCGAAGAATTTCTACTTGGTCATCAAGGACTGGTTGCGCAAGATCGTTCAGCACTTCACGCTCGCACACGCTTCCGCGGCCCGGTGTGCCCGTGTTGTCGACAATGACCACTACAAAGCCTTGATCGGCGAACCACTGAGAAGAATTAAACGCAGAATTTGCAGCCACTACCCGTTGTGCATGTGGCCCACCATAGGGATCAAACAGTACGGGCAACTTAGTGGTGAGGCCATCGCGTGGAAGCAAGATGGCGACGGGAATGGCACGGGGACCAACTGCCAAGATGCGCACATTGGGTTGCACTAAAGGTATCTCTGCGTGAGAAATGAGTGAATGTTGGGTAGTGCCGACGTGAACTGTGAATTGGGTGAGTGCATTATCAAGATTCGAAGTTCGCGCTACGAAAGAGTTCTCATTGCCGGTAACAGATATCGAACCATGTGAGTCGGTGATTTGGGTAAGTGAGGTTTGTGAGTAGACCCAGGCATCGGTAATCCACGGTGTGTTTATTTGATTAGCGATGAAGACAACAGAATCTCCAACAGACACCACACTGCGTACTTGCAACGTTGCAGGTGTCACGGGTTCGCCATCCACTACAAGTCGTCGTGCGCCCTCGCGATCGGCGCAGGTAACAAGAGCGCCGCCTGGTTGTAGGGCAGGAACGCCAGGAACAAGTTCGACCCATGCTTCGTCGGTATCGGTATACGTGATGTTCGCAGTACCAGTTGATGTATCGATTGCATGAACATCGATGCGGCGTTGGTCACGAGTTTGAGTTTGGGCAATGAGCCCCGCACTAGACCACGAGACTGAGTTGAGATATTCCCATTCACCACTGAGCTCTACTGGCGCAATAGATCCGGTGGCAAGAGAAATAATGTGCAATGACACAAGTGCGTTGGCAGTACCAGCTGCGGGGTAGCGATGCTCGTGTGCGGCTTTTTCGGGATGTGCGGGATCTGCGATGTACCACGTAGCAATTGGGGCAACATCGACTCGGGTTGCGGCAATCGATAATGAATCGGGCGACCACCAGTATCCGCGGAATCGACCCATTTCTTCTGCTGCAATAAATTCAGCGCTGCCCCACGACACGGTTGCTGCAGAATCAGATGCAATGACACGCTCGTTGCCCGCAAGATCGCTCACGCACAACGTGTTGCCGCGCACATACGAGATGGTGTTGCCATCGGGGGAGAGGCGCACATCGAAGACACCACCTTCGATAGAGGGAACCACCACATCGCCCGTGAGCAAATTGATATGAATGACTTGTCCGCCAAGAATGGTGACAGCACTAGTGACAGTTGCATCGCAGGCATACGAAGTAACTCCACTTGCACCTTCTCGAGCGCGTTCGCGACGTCGAAGTTCTTCAGGGGTTAGTGCAGAGAGATCAGTAGAAAGAGTGCGCGGGTCGAGCAGTTCTCGTTCTGTTGCTGATGCAGTGTCGAAGACCCACAGAGTGTTGATCGCATCGGATCCTGAATGTGAGCGAGTGAATACCACACGAGCGCCATCGGGCGACACGGTGAAACTACGCGGTTCGCCCAACGTGAGACGTTGGGTTCGTGCGTATTGGCGGGGGAAGGTATCGCTCACGCGAGAAGGGTACCCGAGGCATCGACACTGATGCGACGGCCTACCCATTCGTTTTCGCACATATCGCGACCAACGCCTACATCGGTGCTGTCTGCCCATGCGCGACGGCCATCATCGAGCAAACACGATGCAATGGAGCGCTCGGGATTGCCATCGCGGTCGTGCATGACCGAGTAACCCTCGATGGTCATCTCGCCAGCTGCATCGGCCGGAGAAGCAAGGCTGCGTCGTGGCAGAGCATCGATGTGATCTTGCGGGTAGTCGTACATGAACCCATTTTTTGGTGGCTGCGTGCCGTACACACCGAAAGCATGCTTGGTGGTGTAGCCACCGTTTGCCCATATAAGACCAGTGGCGCCCACACCATTGCGCAGTTCAGTGGCAACAGTGGCAATGGCGTGCATGACGTAGTTGTTCCATGGGCCACCAGCAAATGGCAGTCCGCCTGTGCGGGTGAGTTGAGAGTTGATATCGAGACCAAGTGATTTCGCACCGAGCTGTACAGCAGCTGGGAAACACGAATACAAATCGACAATGTCGATGTCGTTGATACCGAGGCCAGCAAGTTCAAGCACACGACGACCAGCAAGTTCGATTGCTGGTGTGTCGTAGAAATGATTGCGGTGAGAAATAAATGCATGCTCATGTGCATCACTGCCTGATTGAGGGAAAATCCAACGATCGCGGGGCACACCAAGTGAGGCGGCCTTTTCGGCACTACACAAAATAAGAGCGGCCGACATGTCGACGTCGTTGTTTGAGTTCATGAGTTTCGGATATGGGAAACCAATCATGCGGTTCTTGGGAGTAGCAGTACGAATTTCTTCGGCGGTGTATTGCTTTTGTGACCATGCATACGGATTAGTGGAAGCGACTTTGCTGAATCGTGCCCATAGTTCACTGATGTGTACTTGATGATCGGCAATTGATCGACCTGCTTGTGCGCGCAGTGATGTTTCGAACAACGGATAAATCTGGATCGGCATCATGATCTTGCGCTCGAGTTCTTCGGGCATGTTCATGGTGAGATCTTCCGATACCAGCGTCGGTTCGATATCGGTGGTGCGCCAATCGGGTTCGATACCAGCCTTTCGGTATCGAGCACGGGTACGAGTGGTTTCACCGCCGGTCAAGATGACGAGGTCGAGATCTCCCGCGAGAATTTGCTTCGAGGCTGCATTGACCAACGTTTGTGGCGTGTT
>WLEX01000013.1 GCA_009704065.1 Actinomycetota bacterium | reverse complement strand
TTCGCACCTCAACTGGCGACGTGGCCGAGTGGTTTAGGCAAGGGCCTGCAAAGCCCTGTACCAGGGTTCGATTCCCTGCGTCGCCTCTAGTTTGCGCTTTCCTTTGGCGCTGTCACTCCTTAGGGCTTAGGGCTTAGGGCTGCAAGTACACACCGGTCCAATCGATGCCCCAGTTGGTTACTACGCGCTGGCTCTTGCCACTGTCGATAGTGAGATCTCCGACTCCCTTGAGTTTCGGTGAAGTGAATATTGAATAGTAGATATTGGCGATTGAACCCAGGAAGGCATTCTCTTGCAGATACGAAGTGCCTTGCGAGTAATAGTTCTTTGCATCTGTTTGACTCATTGCAGCTTGCCCTTGGTAGAAGAAGTCATCAACTTTATTGTCGGCATGGTGAGTTAATCCGAGCACAGCTCCCACATTGGTTTGGAACAATGCCTTAACCGGATTTCTGCTGGTCGATGAATATGCATTAGTGACAATGAATGGGAGATTGAAGGAGACATCATTACCTTCGAACACAAGAAGTGGTAACAGATCGTATGCGTTGTAGTACTGGCCACTCTTCACATCTGGAGATGAATTGAATGCTTTGCCAATGAGCACGGCAGTCTCATCAATGACAATGTTTGCCTTTATGTCACAGTTTTCCCACATGTTCTTTAAGAAGCGAGCATTTGCTTGCGAGGCACTACTGGTATCGGTAGGAAACACAAATGTAAGAGAGCTTTTACCCGTTGCCTTCATGTAGTCCTGAACGTAAGCGCGAGATGCCTGCACGTCATACTTCGGGTAATTTTTTGACGAGTACATGATGCTGTCTTTGCCGACAATTGAAGTTGCTAATTCGCCTTCATTGTCGAGTCGAACCTTCAGATAATTAACGCGATCAAGACACGATAAGACAGCTTTGCGTGCCGATAGTTCTGCAAAGGGTGAACCCGGTTTTCCTTGGTTGAGCCAGAGGCTTGGGTAATACTCCGTTGCTGAGCGGTATTCGGCAACTTCGGAGGATCGAGTTCGGAGATCTTTGATAATCGTTCCCTCGCTAGCGCTGCTGAACATCGCTGCTGTCAATGTTCCGCTGCGCACCGAGGAAGCTCGTTGTGAAGTTTCTTTCACATTGACAAAGGTGATTTGGTCTAGGTACGGCAATTTCTCGTCGTTCGCTGGGTTTGTGCGCCAGTAATTGGGGTTACGAACAACGGTCATCGACGAAGTGGTCCATGATTTGAGCGTGAATGGCCCTGTTCCCACTGCAGTGGTAGAGCACGTGTTTTGATCAACCAACTGCGCTGGGGATCTCATGAAGAATCGCCCCGATGCATACAGTGTTGCGGGGAAGTCATTTTGTGGTCGATCCAAAGTGAACTCAACGGTCGCATCATCGATTGCCGTAAAAGACAGGATGTTTGCAGTGAACGCAGTTCCCGTGCCAATGGTGTACGACTTACTTCCAAGCCCTGTTAGGCCACCGGCGGCATAAGCGCCAGCAGCTATTCGTCCGGTGATTGCATTGAAATTGCTGACAACGGCACTCGAATTGAACGGTGCGCCATCGTGAAAGGTGATTCCAGTTCGTAAAGCAACAGTCCAGGTTAAGAGGTCGGCCGAGGGAGTAGCGGATGCGGCGAGTAGTCCAATCATCTCTCCAGTAGTCGATCTCTCGAACAGTGTCTCGTACACAGTTCTGGTAGCCATGAGGGCTGAGTTTGCTGGATTATTACTGACGCAAAAACCGGGGAATGTATCGAAGATGCCTACCTCGATTGTTCCTCCGTACTGGGAGGTACTCGCAGGGTCAGAACTCCCGCATGAGAGAAGAGTGGCTGCGAGTAGACCTGCGGCCAAAAGCCCAGACGTCCGCTTGAGACTTTGGAGATTCATTCGAGATGAAAACATGACGACCTCAGTATTCGATGAGTGGTGTGCCTGTCAGTTTTGTCTCTTTATTGAATTGATACACGAAACATCTGTACCTAATTGCACAGGTCGAATGCGCAAAATTTACAGATTCAAAATTTCTCGTATGTTCTCGGGAACAAAGTTGTTTTCTGTTGTTGTTTCAGCTTCGACTAACTCAACAAGCCGTTCAACTACTTCCACAGGGTCTAGCTGATTTGTGGTGACCATTTGGCCGACCATCTTGTGAATCTCCTTTGCAGGAGCATTGACAGATGAATCATCAAACCATTCCCACATAGAGTCCGCCATGCGGTCATTGAAACCCGTGTTGTACGGAGCGGGGTTGATGAGGCATACATCGATCCCTTGTGGTGCAAGTTCTGCCCTCATAGCTTTGCCCATTGCCTCTAAAGCATGCTTAGTCATGGCGTAGGGCCCAAAACCCGGTGCAGCTAAAACTCCGGCAATCGATGAAACGATGATGATACGTCCACTGCCGCGCTGGCTCATGCGGGGCAATATGGCTTGGGTGACGGCAACTGTGCCGAAAACATTGACTTCAAACACTCGGCGCAGGCGGTCGTTCGGAACATCCGACATAGGGCCCGTTTGGCCGAAACCGGCGTTATTGATGAGCACATCGATGTCACGATTAGCCAACGTGGCAACATCTGCGGCATTGGTGATATCGATCTTTTCGACCGAGAGTGATGGATGCTCTGCGCGCAATGCTGCGGCTTGCTCTTCGGTTTCCGTAGTTGCAATGACGTGATGGCCGAGTGTGGCCAATGCGATTGCTGTTCCTTTTCCGAATCCAGAACCTGCTCCAGTAATCAATACGGTCTTAGTCATAACTGTGTTTCCTTTTTTGAGATTTCTTATTTGCAGGTAGGGCAGAGGATTGCGCCACCCGCATTGTCGACGCATGATTGGCAATAAATAAGCCTTGCGCGACATGTGGTGATGTCACAGTTGTAGAACTGGTTCTCTGGAGCACCACATGTTTGGCATTCACCAATGATTTTTGGGTTCTTGCTGAAATCCATTTTCAAACGACGATCAAAGACATAGAGAGATCCGTCCCATAGTCCGTCGTCTTTGAACTTTTCACCGTAGCGGACTATTCCGCCTTCCATTTGGTACACCTCTTTGAAGCCACGATTTTTCATAATGACGGACAGCACTTCACACCGAATGCCACCGGTGCAGTAGGTGACAACGGGTTTGTCTTTCAGGTGGTCGTATTGTCCGCTCTCTAATTCGCGAACGAAATCAGGAGTTGTCTTGGTGTCGGGAATGATGGCGTTGCGGAATTTTCCGATCCGAGTTTCCCATGCATTGCGACCGTCGAAAAAGACGACATCATCTCCGCGTTCATCGACGAGTGCATGTACTTCTGCGGGCTTGAGATGGATGCCGCCGCCCACTACTCCATTTTCGTCGACTTCAATTTCGTCGGGAACTCCGAACGTGACAATTTCATCACGCACTCGTATTGCTAGTCGAGGAAAGTCATCGCCAATTCCGTCTGACCATTTGAAATCAATGTCCTTGAACGGCAAATATTCCCGGGTGATACGGCGATATTTCTTGATGGCTTCTAGCTCTCCGCCTACGGTGCCGTTAATTCCGTGCTTCGAAATAATGATGCGGCCTTTGAGGCCAAGGCCTTCACACAGATTGCGCTGCCACAACCGTATGGCTTCAGGATCAGCTAACGGTGTGAACTTGTAATAGAGGAGAATCTTGACTTCGCTAATGGAAATATTTTAGCCCAGAGTTGCTTGAGGCACTCCAATAAGTACTGCCGAAGGAGTCGATTGTAAAGTCACGCCATGATTAGTCGCGCTGAAGCAATTGCTGAATTGACCGCATCGGGTATGCCTTTCGAATTGGAAGTAACAGATGTGTACGGTCATCCGGTACGTGTGTACAAGAACGCACCAGTGTCGCTGCGCGACATTTGGCTGACCGCTGCTGCCCGGGGAGATGCGGCGTATTCGGTCTTTGACGATGTGGTGCTCACTTACGGAGAAGCACATCGTCAAGTGGCGTCCCTGGCGGCGTGGATGGTAGAGCAGGGAATCAAAAAGGGAGATCGTGTTGCGTTGGGAATGCGCAACTACCCAGAATGGATTGTTGCATATTGGGCATTGCAGTGCATTGGCGCGGTAATGGTGAGTTTGAATGCGTGGTGGATTGCCGACGAACTGAAATATGCACTCACAGATTCAGGAGCAACTGCAGTAATTGTCGATGGCGAGCGTCAGGATCGTATGAGCGACGACCTTCTGGCGGAACTAGGTATTCGCATCGCAGTAGTTGCACGCGGAGAAGCGCGACAAGGGCTCACTTCGTGGGCGGAAGTTACCTCTAATAAAACGGCGATATTGCCTGACGTCGATATCAAGCCAGATGATGATGCAACGATTTTGTATACGTCTGGCACAACCGGATTTCCAAAGGGTGCAGCAGGAAGTCACCGTAACTACATCACGAATATGTGGAATGGTCAGTTCAGCGTTGCGCTGGCAGCGAAGATGGCAGGAGTGACTGCACCATTGGCTAGCACTCCAAAACCGCAAGCCGTAGCACTTTCCACGTTTCCTTTCTTCCATATCGCAGGATTATGCGGAATGAACGCAAATACCAACGCGGGAACATGCATCATCACTCAGTACAAGTGGGACGCGGGAGATGCATTACGGCTTGTGGAGAAATACAAAGTCACAGGCTTTGGTGGGGTGCCAACAGTTGTCCGTTCTTTCCTCGAGCACCCTGATTTCAGCAAGTTTGATCTATCTAGTATCGCCGCAATCTCTCAAGGCGGCGCACCTGTTCCTCCAGACTCTGTAGCAAAAATTGAAGCTGAATTTGCTGGCAAAGTTGGAGCAGCCAATGGTTATGGATTAACAGAAACCACGGCGGCAGTCATTGGAAACAGTGGCGCTAACTATTTCGCGAAAAAAGATTCAGTGGGGCTACCAAGTGTTGGTACCGATGTTCGCATTCTTGATGAGGATGGGAATGAATTACCTCAAGGAACTATTGGTGAAGTCTGTGTGTATGGACCAAGCAACGTACGCGGTTACTGGAACAAGCCAGAAGAAACCGCAAAAGCCTTCGTAAATGGCTGGTTTCATACCGGTGACGCGGGATACATCGACGAGGATGGCTATATCTATGTGGTCGACCGAATCAAAGACATGGTGCTGCGTGGCGGTGAGAATGTCTACTGCGTTGAAGTGGAAACAGTCTTATTCGAACATGCTGCTGTACGTGACTGTGCAGTGATTGGTTTGCCTCACGACAAATTGGGTGAAGAGGTTGCCGCAGTATTGGTTGCTGCCGATGGATGTGGACCATCGGACTCAGATGCAGTGGTGTCGTTTCTCGCCACGCGATTGGCAGCGTTCAAAGTGCCGAGCAAAGTGTTTTGGCATTCAGAAGAGTTGCCGCGAAATGCAACAGGGAAAGTGTTGAAGAAAGACCTTCGTGATTTCTATTCAGCGTGACGCTGAGACTCTGGTCCGAGAATAGAAACACCGGCAATGGTTTTATGTGGGAACCACGTTCTCCACACCACCACAACGACTAAATAAATTGGACCAATCAGAATGATGTTTTTGGCCCATTGAGATCCGCCTGGGTATTGGGCCGACAACAAAATAAATGAGGCAAAGTAAACACTGGTGGCAATATATGTTGCTGCGCGGAGCGCTCGAACGCGGACGAGGTGCGGGAACTTGATAGTGGTGAGCTGAGAGATGCAGAACAGTACACAAATCACTGCGGAAACTCTTTGGCTAGCGTTCAAAATAATGAGCGTAGGGATCACGATGTTCCACATTGCGGGAAACCCGTTGAACCAGACATCTGTTGTTTCTTGATCGGTGCGGGCAAACCAGAGTGCGCTCGACATAAGTATGAGTCCGGCAATGGTCATGCTGATTTTTGGAGCCACTACATCGAGGCGAACCAGAAGAACGGTGGGAACCACCACACATGTGACGTAGTCGATAACTAGGTCGAGCACATGGCCATCTATGTGTGGAGCATGAAGGCTGACATCGAACTTGCGAGCGATAGGTCCGTCGATGCCATCAAGAATCTGACACACGATGAGCCACATGAGCGCTGGACGAATGTGTCCATCGGTGACTGATTGCAATGCAATGAGACCCGCTACTGCTCCGCTTGCGGTGAGTACATGGATGCTGAAACCAGCACGGCGTTGCGATTGAGTTGTTTCAGGCACCTATTTATTCTACGAGGCTCTGCCTCTACGCTGGCTGAAATGAAACCTAACCGAGCCTTTATTGAAAAGGGCTGGATACTCGTATCCATTGGGTATGGGGGCGTGCGAGCTGCACTTGTATGGACATTTCTCAAAAAATACGGAGTTAATCCTTATGTCTTTAGCCTGATCGAGTTTTCTTCGGCAGGCGTCTACGGTCTCTCGAGCGCTCGAGTCGTCGGTGCAATTGTCGATGCGAACTGGAATCTCTTGCGCTCATGGGTGCCGGTAGCCGTGCTGTCGTATGCAGCGCCAGATGTGTATGTGTTTGCAAGTGCAGGTCATCTACCGGGAAGCATGGTCGAGATGCTGCTCGGAATTGTGGGTGTCACTGCAGTCATTACAGCTGTTGGCCTCGTAGTACAGGTACGCAAAGGTCGTACTACGACCAACCACCAGAAAACGACACATACTGACCCGTCACAAATTGGCTAGTGCCATCGATAAAGGGCATACAAAATTTTCCAAATTCTTCGACTGTGCCGAGACGGCCAAGTGGAACTTGACCTTCAATCTTTTTACGAACCTCGGGATCATTTGCGCCACTTGCACGTAGGAACTCAGGGAAGTCCATAAAGTTTGTTCCCACGGCATTCACTTGCACATTGTGTCGTGCCATTTCACCCGCAGCGTTCTTGGCCAACATTGTGGCTGCTGCTCTCAGTGATGAATACAACGGTGCACCAGGGGTTGGTCGTGAACCCGCTGCACTGGTGATGATGAGCATTTGGCCCGACTTCTGTTTCTCCATCACAGGCAAGATGGCTTGTAAAAAGTTGTAGGGCGCCACGAGACATCCCTCGTACACACTGTCGAGATCGGCTCGCTGTGATTTCAATATCGACCCTGTGACCACGCGTCCTGAGAACATTGCAGCCGAGTCGATACGACCAAAGGTTTTCACGGCCACGTCAGCGAGTTCCAGAGCGACTGCTTCGTCCTGTACGCGACGTCCACCCGCAACGGCCACAACATGTGCCCCGAGCGCTTCTAGTTCTGTTACGAGACCTTCGGCGGGGTCGCCAATCACAAGGTCGTGACCTCTTTCTGCGAGGTCACGGGCAAGTGGGGGACCTACATAGAAACTGCCATCGTTGATGATGGCAACACGGCGAGCGGGAACGGACATGAATTACCTCCGGGTAAAGCCAAGAACTTACTGGAATGAAGGTGAGAGCTTTGTGAGGAGACTGTATTTCGGGCGCTGATTTTGATTGCCCACTACAAGGGAAATCTTGCAAAAAAGCGCTTTCTGAAGTGGATTGCACATGACCACTGGTCTAAGGTGACTGGAGTCACATGAAGTATGTGCCACATTCAGGGGGTAATTGAATGAATGAAAGAGTAACTGCCATCCGCGCGCGGAAGGCGAAACGTTGGGGAGTCGCCATGGCGATTGCCCTGGCCGGATCTGTGGTTGCTACTAGCAATACACAGGCCGCCACCGAAGCAAAATCAGGAGCGCCCAAGTCGGGTGGAACCATCACTGTTGCAATCGATGCAACAGTTGGCGGTCACTGTTTCCAGAACGCTCTTGCTGGTGGTGGATTGGGTACATCCCGTTCTATCTTCGAGCAATTGTTTGAGCGCACTCGTAGTGGCAAATTCGTGGGTTATCTTGCAGAGAGCGCAACGCCATCTGCCGATAATCTCGTATGGACCATCAAGCTTCGTCCAGGAATTAAGTATTCGAATGGTGAACCATTCAATGCCGCGAACGTAAAGCTGAATCTCGATGTTGGTCGTGGTGACTCACCAAGCGCCACATACCTTGGAACAGGTGTTGCAGTTAACGCCAATATCAGCATTGTTGAAGTAATCGACGACATCACGCTCAAGGTGACTCTCAACAAGGCCGATGCAAACCTTCCAGCGCTTATTTATCGTGCTGGTCGTTATGTGATGCGTGCATCTGCACAAATCAACAGCCCAACAACATGCCCTACTAACCCAATCGGTACCGGACCATTCATGATGCAGTCCTACAACCCAGATCAACTTGTTGTAGTGCGTAACCCGAATTACTGGCGCAAAGATGGTAAGGGTCGTCAGTTGCCATACCTCGATGGAATCACATTCATCAACGTAAAAGAAGCTTCACAGCGTGCAGCTGCGGTTCGTACCGGCACTGTTGACGTTGCATTCTTCACACAAGGCGACGCAACTTTCACCAACGACTTGTTCAAGCGTAAGAGTGTTGTAACTGGTTATAAGTCAACTCCAACTGCATGGGGCCAATGGGTTCCTAACGTTGGTAAGGCAGGATCACCATTCAAGTTCAAGAACTGCCGCTTGGCTGCAGCTCATGCAATGGATTGGAATGCATACAACAAGGTTCGTCTCAAGGGAACTGGTGACTACTCAGGCTCAATCGTCGGTAAGTCAAACCCAATGTTCACCCTTGAAGGTGCACCGAAGTACGACCTTGCAAAGGCTCGTGAATTCCTCACAGCTTGTAACACCGACCTTGGTGCTGCAGCGCCTATGAAGCTCACTTTGTACGCAGATACCAGCTCACAGTCGCTCAACAACACCAAGTTCATTCAGGCATCGATGGAAAAAGCCGGAATCCAGTTCAACAACATCTTCCAGGCAGAGTCCACTCCGCTCATCGGAAAGATTTATGCTGCTGGCGGTAACGCATTCGACTTCGCAGAAGGAACACCTGCTGAGGGCGCAAGCCCTGCATACGTTGTGCCTTTCGCGATGAGCAATGCATTCCCTGCTGGTTCAACGAACCCCATTGTTCCTAAGTTCAAAGCTGCTGGCCTTTTGGGTCGCTTTGGCATCATCCTTGCTCTTGGCAACCATGGTGACACCAAAGTGGACGACTTGGTATACGCAGCACAAGCTGAAACCAACCCTGCTGCGGCAAAGACCAAGTGGAAAGCAGTTACTGCCTACCTTCAGTCCGAGGGCTATGTCATTCCTGCGGTCCATGGTGGATTCAAAGAGTTCGTCAACAACAAGTCAAAGCTTGGTGGAGTCGGCACGTTGAAGATGCCTAGCGGTGACCTTGCGGACATCGTGGAGACAAAGGGCTTCGAATACACAGGTATCTGGAAGAAGTAATTCCGGATCTGTAAACAATCCTGAAGAAGGGGCGGTGGTCGAAAGGCCACCGCCCCTTCTTTGTTTTCTCTGGGGACGCTGCACCTGCTCACACCCAATATTGTGGAATCATGAAAGTTGCTCTCACCATTGTCGACCATCTCCGCAGGGCGGAACAGGTGTACGGAGACCGCATAGCCATCATTGATGAGCCCGATCAACCTGCTGAATCGTGGGGAAGTATCACGTATACAGAAATGGCTCGACGTGCACGAGCCCAAGCCGCAGCTCTAGATGCTCTTGGTGTGCCCCAAGGTGCACGGGTAGCGGTGGTGAGTCAAAATTCGGCTCGTTTGATGACATCGTTTTTCGGTGTCAGTGGCTATGGGCGAGTATTGGTGCCCATTAACTTCCGATTGGTGGCGGAAGAAGTGTCGTACATCATCGATCACTGCGGAGCTGAAGTGTTGCTCATTGATCCTGAGTTGGAAGAGTCTCTTGCAGGCGTCACTGCCAAACACAAATTCATTATTGGTGAAGAATCAGACAAGGTGCTGTACAAGTTCGATACCGAACCTGTTGCTTGGACCCCTGATGAAGATGCCACTGCCACCATTAACTACACAAGCGGTACTACTGCTCGTCCCAAGGGTGTGCAGCTAACCCATCGAAATCTGTGGGTCAATGCTGCAGTGTTCGGTTGGCAAATGGGTGTAAACGATCGTGATGTGTATTTGCACACGCTGCCCCAATTTCATGCCAATGGTTGGGGAATGGTTTATGCGGTTACCGGAATGGGTGGCAAGCATGTGGTGTTGCGCAAGGTTGATGGCGCAGAGATCTTGAAGCGAATCGAGGCGTTTGGCGTCACCATGTTGTGTGGTGCTCCAGCGGTTGCTAGCGCGATTCTCGATGCTGCAAGTGCCGATTCGTCATTGTCTACCAACCGTGTCTCGGTGCGGATGGTGGTGGCTGGTGCGCCTCCTCCCACCAAAACCATCGAGCGAGTTGAAACAGAATTGGGTTGGGAGTTTGTACAGATTTATGGTCTCACTGAGACTTCACCGCTTCTTACTATGAACAGAACACGTGCTGAGTGGGATGCATTGTCCTCTGCAGACCGTGCAGCCAAATTGGGAGCTGCGGGCGCGCCATCGCTGGGTGTTGAAATGAGCGTTGATTCCGAAGGCGAGCTATTGGCTCGCAGCAGCGTGATTATGGAGGGGTACTGGGAGCAACCAGTCGAAACCGGCAAAGCAATAGCTGACGGTTGGTTCCACACTGGCGACGGCGGAACTATTGGCGACAACCAATACGTAACTATTTCTGATCGTAAGAAAGACGTGATTATCTCCGGCGGAGAAAATGTGTCGTCTATCGAAGTAGAAGATGCAGTGTTCTCTCACTCAGAGGTGTCCGAGGTTGCTGTGATTGGTGTACCCGATGAAAAATGGGGCGAATTAGTAATGGCGCTGGTTGTGAAAACACCTGGATCATCTTTGTCGGAAGATGCACTCATCGCATATGTAAAGACAAAACTCGCCGGTTACAAGTGTCCGAAACGAGTGGAGTTCAGAGATGAGCTCGCACGCACGGCCACAGGTAAATTGCAAAAATTTAAATTGCGTCAGCCCTACTGGGAAGGCCGAGATCGCCAGATCAGTTAACCGCGTTACAGCTCGGGAAACTGAATACGTAATTCACGCTTCAGAGCCTTGCCAGATGCGTTGCGGGGAATCACTTCGATGAATCGAACAGCGCTCGGCATTTTGAACCGAGCAAGCTTTCCGTCGCAATGGGCAATGATGTCTGCTTCGGTGACGGCAGGATCTTTACGCACCACCACCGCAAGCCCTGTTTCGCCCCATTTCTCTGAGGGAACACCGATAACAGACACATCAGCAACTCCGGGATGACTGAGGATGACATTCTCTATCTCTGCGGGGTAGACGTTTTCGCCACCTGAAATGATCATGTCCTTGATGCGGTCTTGAATCCAGATAAAACCCTCGTCGTCGACTGTGGCAACATCGCCGGTGTGTAGCCAGCCGTCGATGAGTGTCTCGGCCGTTGCATCGGGACGGTTCCAATAGCCAGTCATAATGTGATCGCCACGTACCAGCACTTCTCCTGCTTCGTCTGTGTCGCATACGGTGCCATCAGGGCGTACCACCTGAACATCGGTGTGGAAGTAAGCCTTGCCTGTAGAGCCGGCCTTGCGTACGGCATCTTCGGGCGCGGTGAGGCAAGCAGGACCGCAGGTCTCGGTGAGACCGTAGACCTGGTGAATATCGATGCCCATCTGCGCATACTGCTCGATGAGGGCCTTTGGCACTGGCGCAGCACCGCTGAGGAACCAACGCAGAGTGGAATGGTCGTGGACCTTGGGGTCGTACACCATTCGGCAGGCGCCGAGCATTGCTGGCACGAGGAGGGCATTGTTAATGCGCTCTTGTTTGACTAATTGCCAAATGGCACTGGGATCAAATGCGCGCATCAAAATGTGGGCTAGTCCACGGTATGCGGTGAGAATTGCAGGCGTTAAAGCCCCAACGTGGAACAACGGCATCGGGTTGAGATAACGGTCTCCAATGCTGAAATCACTGGATGCATTAAGCGTGATGAGTGCAGCCATTTGTGTCTTATGGGTATGCATCACACCCTTCGGAAGACCAGTGGTGCCAGACGTGTACATGATGTACAACAGGTCATCATCGGAGGTGTCGATTGTGGGCTCGACCTCATTTTGAGCATCGACGAGGGCAGTGAACGATGTGGCAAATTCAGGCTTACTGGAATCTGCGCCCACATGAATCCAATGCTTGAGATCGGTCTTTGCACCGCGTGAATGGAGCTCAGTTACTGCACCTACGAACTCCTCGCCTGCAATCAGTGCAACCGAGCCTGAATCCTTCACGATGAATTCGAGTTCATCGGGTACGAGTCGCCAATTGAGCGGAACAATCACCGCACCCATTTTTGCAATAGCGAAAAATGAGGAGACAAATTCGTGAGAGTTCATCATGAGGAGCGCGACACGATCACCCTTTTTGACACCCAGTGATTCGAGTGCATGCACTACTTGGTTTGTTCGTGCATTGAGCTGCTGATAATCGAAACGCCTGTCTTGGGCCACGTCGAACAAGGCTTCGTTGTGGGGGTTGAGAAGTGTGCGTTTGGTAAGGATGTACCCAATATTGCTGTTCATTTCCCAATTGTGTCATGGGACACACATGACATTCCAGTCACCTATTGAGGAAATAAGTGACGAAAAGTGAGATTGATACGCGGTTGTTCAAGGCGGGGGGTCTTGGGAAGCCGATGGACCCAACATTTTTGGCTCAGCCCTGACATGACCAAGAGAGAACCGTGGGAAAGTGTGGTCGAGACAACCTCTTTGGTGTCGCGGTGACGAAAATCGAATCGCCGGTCAGCACCGAGAGATATGGAGGCGATGATTGGCTCGGGTCCATTGACCTTCTCATCATCGGAATGCCATCCGAGATGATCGGAACCATTTCGGTAGAGATTCACCAGGACACCATTGAATGTATGACTGGTTACTGTTTCGCAGAGTTGTCTCACATGAAGTAGTTGTGTCGTCCAAGGTTGCGCAATACGTTCGAGCCCCGAATAGGTGTAGTTCAAGCCGGGATCAGCATGCCAAGTAGATAACCGGGGCTCCGTCACAGATTTTCCAAACATCATCAATTGGGGTTCCTCCCAACGAAGCGAACCAAGTAGTTCGGTTAACAAATCATCGGCTGTGATGTGATCAAGAAAGGCAGGGAGGAGAACCGCCGATCCATCAGTGGGAAGAATCTCGCCCTCTATGGGAAAAAGTTGATTAGACATTTTCCTTTAATGATGATTTCCGAGGACGTGGATTCATGGTGGGAGCTGCATCTTTGTCGACGATGAAGAACCAGGCGTATAGAGCACCGATGATTGACAGTGCGATGCTTGCGGCGAACGCATAATGGAAGGCGCC
>WLEX01000129.1 GCA_009704065.1 Actinomycetota bacterium | reverse complement strand
TCCTACTGCAAGGACTTCATCGATAATGAGAATCTCGGGATCAACGTTGATAGCAATGGCAAATCCCAATCGAACAGTCATACCCGATGAGTAGTTTTTCACCGGGGTATCAATGAAATGGTCAAGACCGGAGAACTCGACAATGTCATCGAATTTTTTCTCAATCTCTGAACGGGTCATCCCAAGAATTGCACCGTTGAGGAACACATTTTCTCTTCCACTCAAATCAGGGTGAAAGCCCGCGCCTAATTCCAAAAGTGCCACAACATGGCCGTTGTGAGTAACTTTCCCTTTGTCGGGAGTCAAGATGCCAGCAAGACATTTCAGAAGAGTCGACTTACCAGAACCGTTTGATCCGATGATTCCGAATGTTGAACCAGTGGGAATCTCGAGGTTGATGTCTTTGAGTGCCCAGAATTCTTCAAACCGAGCACGACGACCACGCAACATTGCGGTCTTGATGTACTGATTTTTCTCGTGATAGAGGCGAAAGAATTTCGACACTCCCTCAACTGAAATTGCTGTTGATGGCATGTATTTCCCAAGCGATGAAGGTAGTTCAATTGTAGTTATATGAGGCGACTTCCGCCGTCTCTAAGAGGTCAAGTTGATGAACAAGGCAGTTCTAGACTTACCTAGTGGCTCAAATTGCAGTAATCGGGACAGGCTATGTAGGTCTGGCGAGTGGGGCATGTTTGTCATCACTTGGCCACACTGTGGTGTGCCTCGACATTGATGAAGCGAAAATTTCCTTGTTACGCAATGGACAGATTCCAATTGTGGAGAACGGCCTTGCGGAGCTGGTGACATCGGGCATTGCGATGAAGACTTTGTCGTTCACTACTGAGATTTCTGAATCGATTCCTTCTGCAGATGTGGTGTTCTTGTGCCTACCCACACCGCAAGATGATGATGGCAGCGCCGATCTTTCGTATGTGGAAAAAGCTGTTGCAGATATTCGTACTGAATTAAAGCCCGGAGCGATTTTGGTGAACAAATCCACCGTGCCAGTGGGAACCGCGGTGCGGGTACAGGAAATTCTGAAACGCGACGATGTTCATGTGGTGTCGAATCCTGAATTCTTGCGCCAAGGAACTGCCGTTCATGATTTCTTACATCCCAGTCGAGTGGTGATTGGTGGCGACAACGAATCTGCAACGGCGGCAGTGGCTGCGTTGTATGCCGGCGTCGATGCACCAATATTGCAAATGAAGACTGCATCTGCCGAGGCACTGAAGTATGCGGCAAATGCTTTTCTTGCCACAAAACTCACGTTCATTAATGCAATGGCAGATATCTGTGAAGCAGTCGGTGCCGACATTTTCGATGTAGCTGCAGGCATTGGTATGGACCCACGTATTGGATCCGACATGTTGCGTGCCGGCCCAGGGTGGGGTGGAAGTTGTTTCCCCAAAGACACCCGCGCATTAGTGAGCATTGCTGCCGATGGCGGATACGACTTTGCATTGCTGCGTGGTGTTATCGAGACTAATGATCAGCACTACGCGCGTATTGCCGACAAGGTGATTGAAGAATGCGGTGGTTCGGTTGCAGGCAAAGTAGTTGCGTCGTGGGGTCTTACATTTAAAGCGGAAACAGATGACCTACGTGATTCTCCCGCCATCAAAATTCTCACGGTGTTGCATGAAGCAGGCGCAATCGTGCGTGCATATGACCCGACGGCGAAGAAGCCGTATGTGGCGTATCCGTGGATTCAGGTAGCCACGAGTGCGCTTGAAGTGTGCGAGGGTGCAGATGTGCTTGCGGTGCTTACTGAATGGAATGAATTTGTATCAGTAGATCCACAAGCTGTGGGGCAACGTTTACAGGCAAAAATGGTTGTCGATGGTCGAAATGTTCTGAATCGTGAGGCATGGCAAGCAGCTGGCTTCACATATAGAGGTGTAGGTAGATAATGGGTTCAATTTTTGCTCCGGTGAAGCGTGTGGCGGGGTCGCACGAGTTGTTGTGGAATCTCACGTTGCGTGAGTTGCGCACCAAGTACCGCAAGAGTGTGCTCGGGTGGACATGGTCAATGTTGAACCCGCTTGCAACGGTGGCTATTTATTCGTTTGTGTTCGGCCATTTGTTTGGGGCTGATGCACCGATTGGCGTGAACAGTGGCGTGCGATCATTTGCGTTGTATTTGTTGTGTGCGCTGTTGCCATGGAACTTCTTCTTGCTGGTCACCAACCTGGGTATGAACTCAATGCTGGCGAACGCGGCATTAGTGCGCAAGGTGGCATTTCCGCGCGAAGTGTTGGTGTTTTCCAACTCATTGCATGGCGTAGTGCAATTCAGTATTGAAATGTGTCTACTCACCGTGGCGTTGGTAATCGCAGGCAGTTACTTCTTCGTATGGATTCCTGTTGTGATGCTGCAAATGGTGTTGCTGGCATTGTTTGCAACGGGTTTGGCGTTAGCGCTTGCTGCAGGAAATGTGTACTTCCGCGACCTTGGTTACTTGTGGCAAATCTTTAGCCAGATGTGGTTTTTCGCAACGCCCATTGTGTACATGCCATCTCTCATTGAAGGCAAAGTACCGAATGCGGTAGAGATGATTTTGAAACTGAACCCCATGGCAGTGTTTGCACAAGGGTTTCGCCGGTCTATGTACGACAGTGCATTTCCTGGTTGGGACAACCTTGGTGCATGCGCAGCAGTGGCGTTGATTTCTATGGTGTTGGGCTGGGCAATCTTTACGAAGTTGTCGCGCCGGTTTGCCGAAGAGCTGTAGTTCTTCGTTCGTGATCTGCGTGGATTAACGCGGGTCGGGAAACTGATTTACTAAACGCCGCAAGTTCGTATCGATATACGGCCGGGCTTTGCGTTGGCCACCGCGGTCTTCAATTGCTTGCTGCAGGCGACGTAACCCAGCGATCACAATGTGGGGGCGAGGCTCACGACCCATGCCGATGCAATCGTTCAGCCAGCCAGCCGGACCCTGATGGCCACGTTCGTTATTGCATCGCCGGCAGGCCGCCACTTCGTTTTCTAGCCAGCTCGGGCCACCCTTAATGGCCGGGACCAAATGCTCGGTGGTGGCAGGGTTGAGGCGGTCGTCGAACTGCACCGAGCACCACACGCACAGATCCCCATCGCGCTCGAGAATGGCCTCCATGCGCTGTCTGCGGTCCATTTGGCGGGGTTTCTTGTTGTCCATGCTGGCGCTAAGGGTACGGGCAATTGCCGTTTCTGGGGGTGGGGCGCACACATGGGGGCATGGGAAAGCTCTGGCAGAAATATAAGTGTTTGCTTATACTCTGGGGACGGCCGGGGTGAGCGGGCCATGGACGGTGGTAGCCACCAACGAGTTCGAGGAGTGGATGATGTCGCTAACAGAGAAACAGCGTGACGCTATGGAAGATCGCATCGACCTGCTTCGAATTCATGGCCCTGCACTCACCAGACCCATTGTCGGACAAATCACTAACAGCAGGCATAAGAACATGAAAGAACTGCGTTGCACCAGTAATGGTCATTTGCGAGCCTTGTTCATGTTCATGCCGAACCAAGATGGCGTATTGCTATTCGCTGGGAGTAAGTCAGGTGAGCGTGGAGATCCAAAATGGAACGACTGGTATCGGTACGTAATTCCGATTGCAGATGACATCGCTGATCGAGAAATAATGAAACGGAGAAAATGATGAGCTCGAAAACATATGAAGAATGGCGAGCAACACGTCACCTGCGCCCTGGCTTTGAGCAAGATCAAGAAGAATCCACTGACCAGATGTGGCAAGAGATTGTGTCGTACTACGTGAATCTCAATCGCAAGCGCCGCAAAATGACACAGAAGCAACTTGCAGAGGCATTACATATATCGCAACCAGGTGTGTGCCAAATGTTGAAGCGCCCGGCAACGATTGCAAAGTTGTGGCGATTGTCTGTTGCGATGGGCGGAAAACTGGAAGTGAATATTCGATTCGATGACAAGGTGTATTCGTTATTGAACGAACCACTTGAAGACGAGACCGAAGGCCAATAGTGGCGGGTCGGTTTGCGCCATCACCTACAGGTGAATTGCATGTGGGCAATCTGCGTACTGCGTTAGCGGCGTGGGGTAGTTGTGTTGCGCGCGGCGAAGAGTTTCTGGTGCGAATGGAAGATCTCGATCGCATCACATCGTCGCCGCAGTGGGCCAGTGATCAATTGGCAGCGTTATCTGCGGTGGGCATTACGTGGGTAGGCAAGCCAGTGGTGCAAAGCGAACGATTCGATATGTATCACGATGCGATTGCAGCGTTAGATGCGCGTGGCTTGGTATACGAATGTTTTTGTACGCGCCGTGAAATAGCCGAGGCTGCTGCTGCGCCACATGGCGGACCTGTGTTGTACCCGGGAACATGCAGTGATCTGAGCGAGAGTGAACGTGCGTTGAAGCGAAGCGAACGTGTAGGTGCATTGCGATTGCGTAGTGGTGGCGGCGCCGAAACTTTTATCGATGCTGTGCATGGTGCGGTAACGGCGCCGGTAGACGATGTGGTGTTGCGGCGTAACGATGGCGTACCGGCATACAACGTGGCTGTGGTGGTAGATGATGCTGCACAAGGAATCACCGAGGTGGTGCGTGGCGCCGATCTGTTACAGGTCACCGCGTCACAGATTCGATTACAAAAACTG
>WLEX01000128.1 GCA_009704065.1 Actinomycetota bacterium | reverse complement strand
CGAGATACAGACACAACAGCCCCACCAAGAGCTTGAAATGCCACGGAACCTTTTCACCATCGATTCCCGCCAGTTTTTTGAGGTCCAAGGTGTCGGGAGTAACCCTGCCGTGAATAGAGGCCACCTCAATGGCAATGCCGCAATCAGGGCATTTGCCTGCATCAGTCAAAGTAGACGGAGCAAAATATTTTGCACATGGCTCACACCACGGCATGACTAGTCCCCTTTGCGCCGTACGCGCAATTTCAAAGGTGTCGAACCGAATTCAAAGGCTTCACGAATAGATCGCTCGAGATAGCGAATGTATGAGGGTGAGAGATCACGGTTCACGAACAGTGTGAATGTCGGAGGATCGTTTGCACCTTGCACTGCAAATAACACCCGGGCACCACCACTTGCTGGTTGCTTTTGTTGCGCAGCAGCAATAATGCGATTCACGTCTCTCGTGGGAATCTTGCGATGATATTGCTCAATTGCCTCTTGCAAAACAGGACGCAACTTGTGCACACCCATGCCGGTTAAAGCCGACAATTTCAAAACGGGCGCATCGTCGATGAAATACAACAATCTCGCTAAGTCTGCTTCCACTTGGCGACGTTGCTCCGAATCGAGCAACTCCCATTTATTGAGAACTATCAATATCGGACAACCAGCAACATCGACTCTTTCGGCGAGTCTCTGATCTTGGCTCGTAATGCCAACAGTTGCATCAATAATGAGCATTGCGATATCGGCCTCATCGATTGCCTTCAAGGCGCGCACCAACGAGTAGTACTCAGTTGACTCATCGATCTTGCTTCGACGACGCATTCCAGCGGTATCGATAAATACCAATGGGCCATCGGGAGTTTCAACAAGCGTGTCAACAGCGTCTCGGGTGGTACCCGGCATGTCGTGAACAACGGATCGTTCCTCGCCGACCAAACGGTTAAACAATGTGCTCTTGCCAACGTTGGGACGGCCAACTAAAGCAACACGTGGTACACCGTCGGGCTTAATGGCTGCTATTTCCACTTCAGGAACTTCAACGTGGGGAATTCTTGCAACTACTTCATCGAGAAAATCGCCCGAGCGACGTCCGTGCAATGCCGATACTGCCATCGGTTCTCCAAGACCGAGAGACATAAATCCCCAACGCTCTTGTTCACGGCGATCATTGTCAGACTTATTTGCGGCCAAGAGCACTGGGATCTTGGTTCGTCGCAGCCAGGCAGCAATGATCTCATCGTCATCGGTTACACCAATGGCTGCATCAACCATGAAAATCACGAGATTCGCTTCTCGTACTGCCTCTTCCACTTGGCGACTCACCTTGTCGTCTAGTTCAGAGCCACTCGGCATCCATCCACCGGTGTCGACAATCCAGAAATCGACACCCAACCACTGGGCCATACGACGGTGACGATCGCGGGTAATGCCGGGGCGATCTTCCACAATTGCGGCCTGTTCACCAATCACTCGGTTGAACCAGGTGCTCTTACCCACATTTGGGCGACCAACAATGACGACTGTCGGGAAAATAACTTCTTCTACATCAGACATGAGATGCCTCTCCTTTGGCCTGTTCTAGCCTTTTGCGCAATTGTCCGCCGCTAGTCGCTATGACTTCCACGTCGAACTCACGAGACAGTGCCTCTATCGTGCCACCGTCGAGGAAGACTCCCTCGTTTAAACACACATCTGGCAACAAATAAGTCCGAGAAATTGCTTCAGATCGAAGAGTTTGAACGATGTCCTCATACGTCATCAACCCAGCAACCGCCGTATTGCCTCCAAAATACTGATTCTTGACCTCTATAACATCGACATCTTCGTAAGGAAAATCTTCCAGAAGTGACCGCATAACCGTGGCTCCGTACGATCCTGTAACGATGCCAATTGGCCCAGGAGTCCGAGGGGTTCGCCGTCGCAGTGTGACAGAGGTGGGAGATCCGGTTCGCAGTGAAGTATCACCAGCCGGATTAATCACACGCACATAGTCAGTCGGAGAAGACACATCGACTGATGCAAAGAATCCATCTGACTTGCCCGACACATCAGGACCAGTGCCCTTGAAAGAATCCTGAAAAGAACGAACCAATCCAACGCCGTCTTCGAGCATAGGGAATCCGTCATAGTGCTCGGACTCTGGCACCGAGATTCCGGCAACAAGGTAGAACTCATCTGCAAGATGGATGGTTTGGAAGCCAAGAACTTCTGTGAATCGTTGTTGCCATTTCGAGACAACCGAGATGGTGTGACGCGCTTCTTCAGCAGTTTGCACTCGCATGCGTTCTTCCGAGTTGAATCGCGACAACCCCAATGGCACGATGGCAATTGATTCAAGCAAAGGAAATTCTTCAAGCAAACCAGCAAGAGTCTCTTCTAGAACTTCCCCATCGTTTAATCCGGGACAAAGAACAATCTGAGCGCGAACTGAGATTGCATTCTCTAAGAGAATTTTCATCCAACGAAGACTGAAACCACCCCGAATATTTCGCAACATCTCGGCGCGCATGCCTGGCTTTACAGCATGAATGCTCACATAGAGCGGAGACAATTTCTCTTCAATCACTCGCTCAAGGTCCGCTTCTGTAAAGCGCGTCAGAGTTGTGAAGTTTCCGAAAAGAAAACTGAGACGATAATCGTCATCTTTCATGTACAGGCTTTTGCGCATACCTTTAGGGAGTTGGTAGATGAAGCAAAACTCGCAATGGTTATCACACGTATGAATACGGTCAAACACCGCACTTGAAACCGACACACCGAATGATTCGCCGACTACTCGTTCGACCGCAATATCTAGGGTTTCTCTGCCCCGCAAAATCTGGAGATCAAACTCAACTGAATCGACAAGTCGTTGCCACTCCAAAATATCTCTCGGACTCACACCATTGACCGACACAATGCGGTCCCCTGGTATCACTCCGTAACGAGCTCCAGCCGACGAGGGCTCGACACTGGCCACTTCTGGCAGGGAGTCGATGGTTGATTTCACCATACGCAGGCTACCTCTAGGACCACTCTGTAGCCTGTGAAGAGCATATGGCAGTCGACAAAGTTCTCCTAGCTTCTCCCCGCGGCTTCTGCGCAGGTGTTGAAATGGCCATCAAGGCACTTGCTTGGATGGTGCGTTCATTCGATGGCCCCGTGTACTGCTACCACGAAATCGTCCACAACAAGATTGTTGTTGATCGATTCATCGCTCAAGGTGTGGTTTTTGTCGACTCCATCGACGATGTTCCAGACGGTTCTCCCATCATGTTGTCCGCTCACGGTTCTGCACCAGAGGTTGTGGCTGCAGCCCGATCACGTGGAAGCTACGTTGTCGATGCAGTGTGTCCTCTTGTTACCAAGGTGCATCACGAAGTAAAGACCCGAGCAGCCAAGGGGTATCACATTGTGTACGTCGGCCACGAAGGCCACGAAGAAGCAGTTGGCACCATGGCAGTCGCACCTCATGCGATCACCAGAGTTCAGTCGGTAGAGGAAGTCGATGCTCTGCCAACTTTTGATCTACCTGTTGCGATGCTCGCCCAAACAACTTTGTCTCATCGAGAATGGAACGAAGTTGCAGTTCGCGTTCGCGAGAGATTTCCTTCCGTGTGGACTCCAGGACGAAGCGATTTATGCTTTGCAACCACCAACAGACAATCCGCACTCATGGCAATGGCGCCTCATGTCGACGCCTTCATCATTATTGGATCTTCTAACAGTTCCAATACACGTGCACTTGAACGACTTGCAATTGAAGCGGGGTGTCCTCGAGTGCATCGAGTGAACGCAGCTAGCGAATTGCCGAACGATCTCCATGGTGTTGTTGGCGTCACGGCCGGAGCTTCAGCACCAGAGGAATTAGTTGAGGGTGTTCTCGCTTTCCTTGCACCGCTTAATGGAGTTGAGGAATTTCTCGACATTGAAGAAGATGAATATTTCCCGCCACCACGAAATATTCGCGACCTTCAGGCCGCTATCGATATTGCAATTACAGCCATGACAGGTGCGTCCGTCTTAGGAATTCCCGGCATGGATGACCGAGCACTTGCAGCAAGTGCGGTACTTGAGGCACTCTCTGTTCCATGATTTCCCCCACACTTGATTCCATACGTATTTTTCTTCACCTCATGGCCGTGGCTGTTTGGGTGGGCGGACAAATTGTTCTTGCCGGAATTGTTCCCCGCCTTCGAGCAGAAAACTCACCATCTCTCACGTCGGTTGCCCAAGGATTTGCCCGAGTTGCTTGGCCGGCCATGGTCGTCATCGTTTTTACCGGAGCATGGGGCCTAGGCACCATCGAGGTTGCAGACAAATCCACTGCATACATGGCAACGTTTGGTCTCAAGATGCTGATGGTGGCGGCTGCTGTTATAGCAACGCTTATTCATTCGATGGGACAATCGAAAGCTGCTAAAGCCATTGGTGGAGCGGTAGGGCTACTTGCATCATTGGCCGCTGCATATGGCGGCATTTTGCTCGCCCACGTTCACTAATTTTTAGTTTCGCGGAACTTTATTCCACGCCACTTCACGATCAACACGCACATCGCCGGGCAATCCAAGAATTCGCTCGCCAAGAATGTTTTTCATCACTTCTGTTGTGCCACCTTCAATTGAGTTGGCACGCGAGCGCAAGAAAGCTTTTTGAACACCATCGAAACTCATTGCAGTTTCTG
>WLEX01000127.1 GCA_009704065.1 Actinomycetota bacterium | reverse complement strand
ATTCTGAAATAAAAGTTGCCACCTCGGCTTCTGCTTTTGCGAGTAGCGCCTCGTCGGTATTGCGAATATCGAGAGTGAGTACGGCACGTGCGGGAACAACGTTGACAAGATTGGGAAACAGATCGATTTTTCCAACAGTGCACACTTGGTGACCGCCGTAACGATCGGCCAAGTCGCGCAAAAACACTGTCAATTTAGAAGCGACGTAGGCCGGATCATGTCGCATCGACATCGGAGTCGTTCCAGCGTGGTTTGACTGGCCCTCGATAGTGACTTCCTGCCAACTAATTCCCTGGACTCCCGTTACGGCACCTATACGGATGCCTTCTTGTTCCAGAACGGGACCCTGTTCGATATGAAGTTCGACAAATGCATGCGGCGATAGGCCCGGGCATGGAACCGAACCGTTGTATCCGATTCTTTGCAACTCGTCACCGAGGCGAGCACCATCGATGGCAACAATCTCGAGTGCCTCTTCTACTGCAAGACCTCCTACATAAGCCAAAGAGCCGAGCATGTCAGGAGCAAACCGGGAACCTTCTTCGTTCGTAAAAATTGCAACGGCAAGAGGTCGAGAAGGAACAACATCTTCTTCTTGTAGACGAGCTATTACCTCGAGTCCCGCAAGAACTCCCAGATTGCCATCGTATTTTCCACCAGTGCGCACGGTGTCAATATGGGATCCGGTCATTACTGGCAATCCCTTACCAACATTCCACGTGCCGACCACATTGCCCACAACGTCAATGGTGACGTCAAGGTCTAAATCCTTCATCCACCCAATTACTAAATCTCGGCCGGCGGCATCCTCGTCAGTCAAGGCCAATCGCGCGCAACCACCACCGTCGATCTGGCCAAGAAGAGCAAGGTCCATGATGCGACTCATGAGTCGTGAACCATTGATTCGCAACGCTGGGTCGTACTGGGTCTGAGTCACCCTCAAAGTGTACGAAATGTAAAGCCCAAAAGCCTGAATCATTGGCAAAGAGGCTTCCACGGCCTTGTTCGGCATCCATCGCGGTCTCAAATCTCTTGCCTACAGTTGGTCCGGCGAGAAAGGGTCCTATGCCAAGCCTTCAAGAACTGCATGATTCAGAGTTAGACCGTTTTGCAAAGAGTCATCCGGGGTCTGGACACATGAGTGCGAGGGCACAACAGCACCTACTTGCTGGAGTACCCATGCCATGGATGACTAAATGGGCGGGTAGTCATTCCGTATTTCTAGAAAATGCCTCAGGGTCCCAATGTGTCGACATCGATGGAAATACGTATCTCGACTTTTGTCTTGGAGATACAGGAGCCATGACCGGGCATGCACTACCTCAAGTGTCTGATGCGCTGTACAAACGTGCGCAAATGGGAATAACCACAATGTTGCCTAATGAGGACGCCTTGTGGGTGGCAGAGGAGATGCACCGTCGGTTTGGCTTACCCACCTGGCAGTTCGCCATGTCTGCCACAGATGCGAACCGATTCGTTCTCCGTTTTGCTCGACAGTTAACCGGACGATCAAAAATAGCTGTTATGGACTGGTGCTACCACGGCACGGTTGACGAGACATTGGTGATCCGAACACCCGATGGAGGAACACAGAGCAGGCCCGGTGCCATAGGGCCAAGCGTCGATCCAGCACTCACCACACGTGTTGCCACATTTAATGACATCGAAGATCTTGAACGTATTTTCTCTTATGGAGATGTGGCTTGTCTTCTCATGGAACCAGCGTTAACCAATATCGGCATCGTGCTGCCAGAACCTGGTTACTTAGAAGACGTGCGTGAACTCACACGCAAACACGGTGTTTTGCTCGTGATTGATGAGACTCACACAATTTGTGTCGGCCCTGGAGGTAGTACTGCAGCGTGGAAGCTTGAACCTGATTTTTTAGTTATTGGTAAGCCAATTGCTGGTGGCATGCCGGCAGCCGCTTATGGGATGACTGCCGACATTGCGTCACGGTTAACCACCATCTTGAATGACAATCATGTCGACGTGTCCGGGGTAGGGGGAACTCTCACAGCTAACGCCCTTGCTCTCTCTGCTATTCGCGCCACCTTAAGCTCCACACTTTTAGAGGAGGATTTTCAATACATGATCCCTCTAGCAACCCAGTGGGCCAGTGGAGTTCGCAACAGTTACGAAGGCGCTGGCCTTGATTGGCATGTTCAGCAATTAGGTTGTCGTGCGGAATATTGGTTTTGTCCCCCTCCTAAAAACGGAGCGGAAGCTGCAAAAGGCATTAACGATGAGCTCGATGCCTTTATGCATTTATTCTGTTTGAACCGTGGCATTCTGCTGGCGCCATTTCACAACATGGTCTTGCTGTCGCCGTTTCACACGCAACAAGATGTGGACCGACATACCGAAGTGTTTACAGAGGCGACCACCTTGCTTGCCGGATCTGTATGAGTGTCGGGTTACTAGCGTGGGTAGCTCTCGCAATTGCAATTGCTTCATTTGCACAATCACTAGCTGGTTTTGGTTTTGCCCTGCTGTGCGTCCCCATCATGACTGTGTTTGTAGCACCCCATGACGCTGTAATTATCTCCACTGCTATTGGTTGCTTCTCCACTACTACGCAGGCTTATGTCGACAGGGCTAATACAGATTGGGTCTTTGCAAAACGAATGATCATGGCAAGTTTTCTCGGTATGCCCATCGGACTTGCCGTGTTTGTCTCAGTGCCGGAAACAATTCTGAGGTTTACTCTCGGCATAGTCGTTATTGTTGCGGCCTTTGCGTTATGGAGAGGTTTCGGTCTCACTGGAAAAAGCAATCGCATCGATTGGGTACTTGGTGCCCTGAGCGGCGCGTTGTCGACGTCATTGTCCACTAATGGGCCGCCAATCGTTTTTATAATGCAAGCAAGACAGATTCAACCGAATACTTTTAGAGCCACCATCAACACGATATTTTCCGCTGCTGGTATCGCGTCGCTTGGTCTTTTCATCGCCGCTGGAAAAGTCGATAACGGTTCATTCAGTGGAATTCTTGTGGCTCTACCCGTTCTGGCTGTTTCAGTCTCGATTGGGTATCGGCTTCGCAAGCATGTGCATGGTGATCGATTCAGGACATTGGTGCTTGGGCTCTTAATGCTCTCGGGTGCCAGTGCGATTGTTGCTGCACTGACGCACTAATTGATTAGTCGTGACCAAACATGGTCATCCATTGCTCTTTGCTGCGTGGTTTAAAGACATAGTTGAATTCTTTTACATCAGAGAGATGCGCAGCCGATGGTGCCGAATACTGATGCCCCGGAAGCACAACAGTGTCATCGGGTAACGAAGCCAATGTTGTCAAACTGTCATACATGTCACCCACGTTGGATCCCGGAAGATCGGTTCGACCACACCCTTCCAAGAAGAGTGTGTCACCAGAGATGAGGCAACCGGCTGTGAGAAAACATTGGCTACCTGGAGTGTGTCCTGGAGTATGAACACAGGTGACAGATATATTGCCCACAGTGATCACGTCGCCTCCTTGGTGTTGTACCAAGTCAGTGGTGGATACGCCTGTTGTTTTCATTACCCACGGTGCCTCGTGTTCATTCACATGGATGGGAACCTGAATCTTTTCCAGCAACGCAGCAACACCCTCGATGGTGTGCCCCATCATGGACCCGCCGACATGATCCGGGTGGTAATGGCTGGCCAGGACCCCGGTGATAGTCATGGAATCGGCAGCTGCAATGTCGATGAGGTCGTTTACCCCATACGCAGGATCAACCACGAGACATTCACCCGTAGATCGATCTCCAATGAGGTAGGCAAAGTTCACCATCTGATGTGCGATTGGGTTTCCTACTGCGAAATCCCTCCCACTGAGTAATTGGCGGAAATAGAAAGGATTGTCTGTGGTGGTGCTCACATCAGACAGAATAGAACAATGACATCAGCTCAACGTCTGCGAGCAGGAGATTTTGTAGCCATCGGCCGCCAAATCATCGAAATCGACCATGAATTCGCGGATTCAATACAAGAAGGCGACGAGGTAATAGCGGTTGCTTCACTTGGTGTTCTTCGGCGTATATCCAGCACCGTGAAACAAATCGTCGATGACTCAATGTCGAATGCGACTCTTGCCTTCGATCAAATGTCGACTGTGTCCGAGGACCAAGTGACGCATTTCTTCGACATAGCAGCACGACTCCTTGCAGATGATCAAGTGTTTGATTCAATCGCATTGGCCAACTTAAATGATGTGGAGCGAGCCAAGGAGAGGGGCAGGTCAACTACTCGGCTGGAATTGTCATCATCAATGAGGCACGACATGGTTTCGGCATTTGAGATGTGGCGAGATTTAGCGGATAGTCGCTCACAGCTACGCTCCACGGTTCAGCATGACGGTTGGGTGGTCGAAGAATGGACATCACCACTCGGAGTAATTGGCTTTGTATTCGAAGGTCGTCCCAATGTGTTTGCAGATGCCACGGGTGTATTGCGTTCAGGGAACACAGTTGTCTTTCGGATTGGAAGCGATGCGCTCGGAACAGCGAACGAACTGATGAATAGCGTGATTCGACCAGCGCTACAGCAGAGCAACCTTCCCCCTCATGCCGTAGTGCTTTTGAATTCTGCAGAGCATTCTGCTGGTTGGGCCTTGTTTTCCGATTCACGATTGTCGCTCGCTGTGGCACGTGGTTCCGGGGAGGCTGTTGCCGAGCT
>WLEX01000126.1 GCA_009704065.1 Actinomycetota bacterium | reverse complement strand
GTAACAGCAGAGCTGTACAAGGATCCAAGCATTCTTCTTGGTTTCACCAGCACAGACGAAGCAGTGGCACACTCCACCGACTTCCCCACACAGGCTGTTGTTGCACCGTTCAATATCAACCCACAAATCATCATGTGGGACCCTGCTACATATCCCGATGTAAAAGTCATTGGCGATCTCAAAGAGCCAGGCGTGAAGGTGCGCTACTTCCAAGGAGCTGCCTACATGGACTACTTCACCAGCACCAACATTCTTGACAAGAAGCAAGTCGATGACACCTACGACGGTGCACCAGCTTCCTTCATAGCTGCAGGTGGAAAAGATGCTCAACAAGGTTTCGGAACAGCTGAGCCGTACTTCTACGAAAAAGTTCTGAAGGACTGGATGAAGCCAGTGGCGTACCAATACGTACACGATGCAGGCTGGACCGCATATGCGCAGTCACTTGGTGCAACTCCTACGAACATCACGAAGTACGACTCCTGCCTCAAAGCACTCGTACCCGTAATCCAGCAAGCAGCCGTTGATTACCTCGCATCGGCAGATACTGCCAACGCAATCATCCTTGATGCCGTGAATCAGTACAACAACGGTTGGGTGTATGACGCAGGTCAAGCAACAGCTGCTGTTGCCAAAATGCAATCTGACAAGTTGATCGCCAATAGTCCTGACGGAACTCTTGGATCATTCGATGAACAGCGCGTTACCGATTTCATCAAAGTTGCAACACCTGTTTTCACCGCTACTGGTTCAAAAGTCAAAGAAGGCCTCATGGCAGAAGACATCGTGACCAATAAGTACATCGACCCAAGCATCAAGCTCGGCTAGAAAAACTCAGAATATTGGGGAGGGGCCTGTGGCTCCTCCCCTTTTTCTATTTAACGACCAAAGTCAAAACGCGATATCTCTCGCAACGCGTTGCCAAGAGTAACGACAGCGCCGTCAATCATTGTTTTACCAATATCGGCATTTGCGCCTGTGGGATCTCCGATATGACCCTCAGGAAAGAAGTCATTCGACAACCAGCCAAACGCCACGCGGCCACCAAAACGAACTTGCTCATTCTTAGCAAGCCCTTCAGGCACGCGTCGAACAGCTAGTGACATGTCGACCAAATCAGGGCGCAGGTGCAACATGACAGATGTTTCGTCCATACCGCCGTGCACACCCATCCCTAATTCAGATTCCGCAGATGACCCACCTTGGTCAGCCGGCATATGTGGATGAGCAAGAAAGGTCTGCAAGCCGTATTTCAATCGCAATTCTCTATTCATCATGGCAACGAGAGCACTATTGCCACCGTGTCCGTTCACAAAGAGCACCTTGCGTGCGTTGGTAGCAGCAATGCTTCGGCCAATATCGTCGAGCACGGCCATCATGGTTGGTGCAGACAGCCACATTGTTCCGCCCGCCCAGGCGTGTTCGTTTGATTTAGTGAAGGGCAACGTAGGCAGCAACCACGAACTTGTCTCTTCCCCTACTGCACTAACGGCCCTGCCAGAGACCGCATCCGCCACCACGAAATCCGTGTTCAATGGCAGATGCGGGCCATGCTGTTCAATCGCTCCTAGAGGTAAAACAATGATGGAATCCTTGTGCAAAGCAGACGGAAGTTCAGGGGCGCGAAGGTCGCCAAGAAGACGTGAAGAAGCCATTCACACAACCTATCTGAGTGGTTGAATGGTGTACATGACAAAGCGATCTTCTACCGATTTCGACGCCATCGTCATAGGTGCTGGACACAACGGATTGGTCACAGCTGCTTACCTCGCAAAGAACGGGTACTCCACTCTTCTCATCGAAGCTAGGGACGACGTTGGCGGAACCGCTGCGAGTGAGGCTTTCGCTGGCTCCATTGTCAATATCTGTAACTGCGATCACCTCACGTTTCGAACAACGCCAGTAGCGGAAGAATTGAATCTCGCCTCGTTTGGGCTGAACTACCTCAATATCGAACCCCCTCAAATCAACGGCGATTGGACGACGGGAAAAATGTGGCCCTTGTGGCACGATGTCGACAAAACCCTCGAGTCATTGGCTCAAGTCCATCCTGACTCTGTCGACGGTTATCGACAATTTGCAGCTACAGCAATCCCCGTTGCCAAATTGATTCTCGATGCTGCTGCGCAACCACCTAGTCGTGGGTCTCTCATCAGTGCAGTTGTGAAGCGAGGCGGAAAAGGCGTTGCTTCCATGTTGAAAATGAGTCGCATGTCCGCAGCCGATGTCATGAGACAGTTCTTCAACAATGAAGCAATTATTGGCCCTGCAATGGTCGAAGGACCTGTGGTGTGGGGAATATCACCCGAAACACCCGGTACAGGTCTCGGAGCTATTGCGTTCGCATTACGACATGTTGCGAATCTTGGCCGACCTGAAGGTGGCTCTGGTCAATTACCCGAGAGTTTAAAGAAGGCTTTTCTTTCCTACGGTGGGTTGCTACGCACGAATACTCGCGTTATGGGAATTGTGTGCGAAGGACAACGCGTCAGTGCCGTGCAAACAAGCGACGGCGCCACAGTCACAGCGCGAATTGTCGTGTCGGCCTGTGACCCACGAAAAACTTTCGTGCAATGGCTCAAAAATCCACCTGCTCGTGCCAACTCTTTGGTCGAACGGTGGCGAAACGAGCCAGTGTCAGAAGGATACGAAAGCAAGATCGATGCTGTTGCTACTACGGCACCAATCCTCTCGGGATTAGTCGATAAAGAACTTGCAGGCAGTGCTCTTGGATCGACCACCATCATCAGCCCATCTCTTGCCGAGTTACACCGAGGATCACAATTGATGAGCGAAGGACGCACTATGCCTCGAATGGCACTGCTCGCCAACACCCCATCTATTTCAGACAACACCATTTCTCCACATGGCACTCATGTTTTTAGCCTCGAAGCGTTGTACACCCCATACTCCTTTACAGACGGATGGGAATCGCGCGAAGAACCAGAGAGATGGCTCCGACAATTCGGAACTCTCGTACAACCAGATTTTCTCGACAGCATTTCGCAGTGGCGTGCCATGACACCAGCGAACTATGAAACAGAGTTTCATTTGCCGAAAGGCCACGCAACAAGTTTCGCGGGAGGGCCACTTGCGGCTTTCATAGGCACATCACCTGAACTAACCAGATATCACACCCCAATAAAGGGCCTGTACCTCACTGGTGCAGCAACATTTCCTGGTGCAGGTGTGTGGGGAGCTAGCGGAAGAAACGCCGCACTCACCATTATGAAAGAAATGAAATAGACGCTAAGCGTCTTTCACAATATTGGCGCGCTTAACAACAGGATCTTTGTCGCTCCATGGGAAGTTAATCCACTGATCAGTTGCTTTCCACACGTAGTCACACTGAACAACCGAGTGTGATTTCTCGTACAGAACCGCTGAACGCACTTCTTTCACGCGGCCCTGGAAAAAGTCTTGAACAATCTTTAACGTGTGGCCAGTATCGGCCACATCGTCAACAATGAGAACGCGGGCAAAACGCAATTCAACAAGGTCAGGTACCGGAGGCAAAATCATCGGAACAGGTAGACGCTCATCGACGCCTGTATAAAACTCAACATTCATGGTGTAGAGATTTTTTACGGCTAACGCATAGCCGAGCGCACCAGCAGCAAGTAGGCCACCACGCGCAATGGCTAAAATGATGTCTGGCTCATACCCCGATTCGGCCACGCTGGTGGCGAGTTCACGACTCGCTACTCCGAAAATTTCCCAGGACATGATTTCGCGTTCACTCACGTTGCAAAACTAGTCGCCCGCTCACCTATTTGTCGCTTCCGTCGAGAACGATGAACGAAAAGTTAAAATGTCATGACTGATATCTCGGAAGACGACCCTCGGACTTTGCCATTCGGGTTTCCCGAGCATCGTCAGAGAAACTTGCCATTATTTGCTGGCGGTTTTCCATGTCGATTGCAGCTTGCATTCCAGGAATTTCGAGTGCTGCCCACATGCCTTCTTTTGTTAGCGCTACACCAAGCGGAGTATTCAGCATGATCTCATTGGCCTTTGCGTATGCAGCATCGAGAAGGGCCTCTGGCGGAACAACGTCGAGAATCAGCCCTATACGCTCGGCTTCTGTTGCGTCGAATAGACGACCTGTCAGCATGAGTTCATGCGCTCTGGCTGCCCCTACAAGTCGAGGCAAGAGCCAACTAGTACCTATGTCACAAGCTGATAGGCCAATTCGAATGAATGCAGCGTTAAACCGTGCAGTCTGGCTAGCAATCCTGATGTCTGACCCCAGAACCAGTGCAAAGCCACCACCTGATGCCGGACCATTCACAGCAGAAATGATCGGTTGTGGAAGTGAGCGCATGCGTGGAATAAGAGAAGCAATATGTTTCTGGATGGCGAACCCCTTCTCGACCGCACCGTGCCATTGGAAGCCCGGCGCAGTGCCGTATCCACCCAGATCGAGACCAGCGCAGAATCCTCTGCCTTCGCCAGTGAGAACAACCACACGGCATTCGCGGTCACGAGACGTTGCAATCAGTACCTCGTGCAATTGCTCCACCATGTCCGAGGTCATGGCGTTCAATTTTCCGGGTCGGTTGAGGGTGATTTGGGTGATCCCAGCGTGGGGATGTGAGACCAGAACTTCAGGCATTCCCCATAGTGCCACGAGCACTTCAGAGAACCGTTACTCGATATGGAGCATCACAAAACCCGTTCAGCAGCCTCGTACGGCGTACAGTTTTATGACCCG
>WLEX01000125.1 GCA_009704065.1 Actinomycetota bacterium | reverse complement strand
TCGGCTTGAAACTTCCACGGGAAGGTACGTGCTTTCGATTCGCCTTCGATGATCTTCCAATACTTCACCACAGCAGTGTGCTCACCTTGAGTAAAGGTGGTGATCGGTGCGCCGTCTTGCGGCAAGAAACTAATGGTGTAGTTGCCGGGGTCGTAGATCGCAGTAGGGGGGATATCTACCTGTGCGCCAGGCTTCGGACTGGAACCATTTTCCGTGAGCTCGTCGAGTCGAGTGGTGGGAATCGCGATGCCATCCACGGTGAGAGAAGCGTTATAGCCATCGATGAAGTCGACAAGTATCTGGCTTTGTTGCAACACCTGGTCGCCTGGCCCAGGGGACATGCGCTCGATCACGTCGGGGATGTTCTGGGCACTGCGGCCTGTGGACCCTGCGCCGAGCCCCGAAAAAATGAGGTACAGGCCGATGCCGACCCCCGCACTCACTAAAAGCGTTTGCTTGTCAATTCGGCGTTTCATATGCCTATTCTCGCCTAAATGGGGTCGCGAAACACCACCTCATGGGTCACAGGGTAGGTTTTATGGGTCATGAGAGAGCCAGAGAATATGCCGGGCACGGTCCTAGCCGCGCGCTACCAGCTCGATACCCTCCGGGTGGAGGCTGCAGGTTCAGCTACCGGCGCAAGCCAGTTCGATGCCACCGACCTCTCCTCGAACGAGGGCGTCTCTGTGCGCATCGTGCAACTGTCTCAGCTCATCGACCCCGCATTGGGTTCCACGACCGCCGACGACGCTCTGGCGGCGTTTGAGCATCAGGTCACCGTTGCTTCCAGCCTGCGTCATCCCTGCATCGAATCAGTCCTCGACCATGGTGAGGTCACCCTCGACGGTGAGCGGTATGTCTTCGTAGTGGGCGAGCGCCTCGCTGGTGGATCCCTTCGTGAATTCCTCGACCGCGGCCGTCGCCTCACACCATCGCAAGCTCTCATTGTCGGAGTCGATATTTGTCGTGCCCTCGATGCAGCCGCCAAAGTGGGAATTAGCCATGGCGATCTTCGACCCTCACGCTTGGTATTTGGTCTCGATCGCCGCGTGCGTTTAGTGGGGTACGGAGCACCTCTTCGTCCACTCGATGCACTTGGTCTTGAACAAGCCACCTATGCAGCCCCTGAGCTTGCCGATGGTGGCGCTCGTAGCGCATCATCCGATGTGTATTCGTTAGCGCTCATCTTGGTAGAAGCAATGACAGGCGAAGTTCCGTTTGCTGCCGACACAGTTACGGCATCGTTCGCTGCACGAGCCGGAAAGTTGTTGCCAGTGAATGCCGACTTCGGCGCACTTGCACAAGTTCTCGAACGAGCTGGTAGACCAACTGCAAGTGAACGATTTAGTCCACGCGAAATGGGACAAGCACTTGTACAAAATGCAGAGAAGATGTCGCGACCAACACCTATCGATGTTGTTGGCACCGGATTATTCGATGCAGAAGTTGCAGCAAGCGAGCCAGTCGTATCTGCACCAATAGATACTTCGGTGATTGCACCAGTACAAAACGTTGCTCCTAACGAACCGATTCAAATTCGCACGACACCAAAACTTGGTGGAGACAACACCACTGGTCCCATCGTGTTGCCACAAGTCGATCCAACAAATCCACATGGAACTCCGCTCACCATTGGTGGCGACGACACTGGCCCCATCACCATGGATGCCGATTCATTGCGCGTGCTTGCTGCCGATGATCCCACCACCCAAGTGGTGCGCGTGAAAAAACGCTGGGGTCGCCGCATTGCAATTGGTGCTTTAGTTGTTGCTCTCATTGCTGGCGCAGGCGTTGGTGCCTACTTCACAGTTCTGAACCCAAAGAATCCTGTTCCTGCGCTTGCCGGACTCACCGAAGCTGAGGCACGCAATCAGGTGTCACCATTTGGTTGGGGCGTCACCATTGTGAAAGAACGAAGCGACGAAGTCACGGCAGGTCAAGTCATTCGTACTAGCCCAGTTCTCGGTGCAAACTTGGCCAAGCGCAGCGCGCTCACTTTGGTTGTGTCTGAAGGTCCCACCTTGTCTGTGCTTACTGAACTCACTGGTCTTACTGCTGACGCTGCAAAAGCAAAAATTACTGAACTTGGGTTGGTAGCAACTCCTGTCGATATTGCCGACGAGACAATTGCTGTCGGCACGGTGGTGTCGTGGACTATTCCCGACCAGCCCACTTTGAAAGTGGGCGACTCCGTAGTGAAGGGAACTTCGGTTTCCATCAATGTGTCTACTGGCCCTGCTTTACGCGATGTGCCAAACCTCGTAGGAATGACAATTGAAGTTGCCACTGCCAAGCTCACTGAAATGGGTCTTGTCATTGTGGAAGGGCCGCCACTTGGTCACCCTGAAATTCCTGCCGGTCAAATTTCGGTACAAGTTCCAGCAGCTGCCGAGAAATTGGCACGTGGTGGCACCATCACGGTCACTGTGTCAAAGGGTCAAGAAACAACTCTCATTCCCACGATCTACGGTAAAGATCTCGCCACCGTGAAAGAGCGTTTGCTCAAGTACGGCATGGTCATTGGCAAAGTCACCGGAAACATCAAGCGTGGCTTAAAGAGCGCCTCTATCGATGGCACAGTTGTGAAGAATTACACACGAGTCATCGTCGGTAAGACCGTCGACCTCACCTTCCCCTAATCTCGGTGCATACCGGGTAGACCGGTGAACACGAGGGGGATCTCATGGGAGCACTTGACGGACGCGTAGCGATTATTACTGGCGCTGGTCGTGGCATTGGCCGCGAGCATGCATTGTTGTTTGCAGCTGAAGGCGCAAAGGTTGTTGTTAATGACCTTGGTGGAGCAAACGACGGTTCAGGCGAGGATGCAACTCCGGCACAACAAGTAGTGAACGAAATTAAAGCCATGGGTGGCGAGGCTGTTGCGAACTACGACAACGTTGCCGACTGGGAAGGTGCACAGCGCATGGTGAATGCTGCGGTAGAAACTTTTGGCGATCTCGACATTTTGGTGAACAACGCCGGCATTCTTCGTGACCGTGTTTTGGTGAACATGACTGAAGCTGAATGGGATGCGGTTATCGCTGTGCACTTGAAGGGTCACTTTGCACCATCACGCTGGGCAGCAACGTACTGGCGTGAGCAACACAAAGCTGGTGTTACAAAGCAGCGCCACATTGTGCATACGTCGTCTACTTCAGGTTTGTTCGCAAACCCAGGTCAAGCTAACTACGGCGCCGCGAAAACTGGTATCGCAACGTTCTCGCAAATTCTCGCCAAGGAACTTGTTCGCTACAACGTGAAGAGCAACTCCATTGCACCAGCTGCACGTACTCGTCTCACAGAAGCAACTCCGGGTCTTGGCGAACGAATTGCTGCCCCCACAAATGCTGCACAGTTCGACGAATGGGATCCAGCCAACATTTCACCACTTGTGTGCTACTTGGCGTCTGAAGGATGCGAATTCACCGGAGAAACTTTTTTCGTACAAGGTGGCGAAGTAACCCGTATCCGTTCATGGGAACGTGCAGAGACCGTAGAACAGAACGATCGCTGGCAAGTGTCTGAACTCACAGCAGCAATGAAGTCCATGGCTACGAAGGTGAACAAGTAGGCGAGTAAAGTGGGGTTCTCCCCATGAACCCCTCATCGCGCAATAACGAAGAGTTAACCCCACACGGTCGCGAAACAATCGCGATTGAAACAGGTGGAGTTGACGAAGTTTCGATGGTCCCTTGGACCGCCATGTTCCCGCGTAAAGTCGCGCGCAAAATGGGTATCACTCGTAAATGGGCAACGCTCATCGTGGTGCTGGCCGGTCTCTTCACCACTAGTTCCACCATCACAGTGCTAGTGGTGTCATTGCAAACAATTGCCGACGATTTGAATTCCTCCGTGAATGTTCTGAACTGGTCTATTACTGGGCCCATGTTGGCCTTTGGTGTGGTTGGTCCGGCATACGGAAAAATTGGTGATCTGTACGGCCATAAGAAGGTCTACGTATACGGACTTCTCTTTGCTGGTGTGTTTGCAGGCGCCACAGTGTTTGCATGGAATGCACCATCAATGGTGTTCTTTCGCCTTATGTCGGCAGTCGCAGGTTCTGCAACTGGTCCAGCCGCAATGGCCTACATCAATCGTTTGTTTGAACCGAACGAACGAGTGCGCCCGATGGGCTTGTGGAGCTTTACTACGGCCGGTGCTCCAGTACTTGGTGTAGTGCTTGGTGGTCCGTTAGTCGATCACATCGGATGGCGAATGATCTTCATCATCCAAACCCCATTGCTGATTGGTGCGGCAATTGTGGCGTGGAATCTTCTTCCGCAAACAAGCCGTATGAAGAATGTGAAGTTCGATGTATGGGGTTCGGTCACTCTTGGTCTTGGTGCCACATTGTTCTTGTTAGCTATTAACCGTGGTCATGCATGGGGATGGACCTCTCCTGCAACATTGGGCACGCTCATAGCGGCCGTTCTTTCGTTCTATCTGTTTGTTCGTGTTGAACAAGCTGCTGAAGCCCCTTTGTTGCCTTTGGAATGGTTGAGAAACACCAATCTCATTTTGCCGATGGTTATTCAGATGTTTCTCAACTTTGCCTACATGGGTGGCTTCATCGTTATTCCGCAAATGTTGGAAAACGGCTTAAATATGAAGGCATCACACATTGGGCTATTGGTGATTGCGCGTCCATTAACGTTCTCGCTCACTGCACCGCTTGCAAGTTTCTTCACCATGCGAACAGGCGAACGTGTGTCAGGAATTCTCGGTTCGTT
>WLEX01000124.1 GCA_009704065.1 Actinomycetota bacterium | reverse complement strand
CAGCAACCCCTGTACTCATGGTGAGAACGTTGTCGTAAAAAAAAGACACTGCAATATCTTTTTCTGCGCCAAGAATGCGATCAACGTCATGCACTGCGTTGACACCAGAGGCAGTCCACCCAGACACCGTGTCCCAAGCGCCAAGTCTGAGCCCGGTATCAGCCTGCGTACCGGTGTTGGTCTGAGTAATGCTGTTGAAGTTCTCAGAGAAAATTGCAGTAGGCGCAGCCGATGCTACAAAACCAGTGGTTACAAATCCGGTGGCGAGCACCACAAGTGCCCCCGCAAGAGACATAACGGTGCGGAAAGGGAACAGACGACGACTCATTGGTAAATCGTATAACTAAGAGCCCGTGACTACTGTAAACAGAAGGTGACTATTACCCAGTTTTGATTGGTGACCCACAGGCGGGTTTCACCCAATGCCCGTAGGCTTTCGGGGTGTCTGAGGCCCTTGAAATCTTGAGTGAAGCGGCCACTCGGCGCACCTTTGCCATTATTTCCCACCCCGACGCGGGAAAAACCACCCTCACCGAGAAGTTCCTCTTATATGCAGGCGCTATTCAAAGCGGTGGCGCGGTGAAGGCCCGAGGCGACCGCCGGGCAGCCACGTCTGACTGGATGGCTATGGAACGCCAACGCGGAATCTCCATTTCTTCCACCGTATTGCAGTTCCCCTATCGCGATTGTGTGTTCAACCTTCTCGACACTCCTGGTCACCGCGATTTCTCTGAAGATACGTACCGAGTGTTATCTGCAGTTGATGCGGTCATCATGGTGCTCGACGTTGCAAAAGGTATCGAACCGCAGACGTTGAAATTGTTCGAAGTGTGCCGCGCGCAGAATTTGCCTGTCATTACTTTTTTCAATAAATACGATCGCCCTGGTCGCGACCCACTTGAACTTCTCGATGAAGTTGAACAACAAATTGGTTTGCGCCCCACACCTGTGACGTGGCCCGTTGGTCAATCGGGAGACTTCCGTGGTGTGATCGATCGTCGCACCGGCGATTTTGTGCGTTTCACACGTGTAGCGCGCGGATCATCTATTGCACCTGAAGAAATTGTGAGCCCCGAACAAGCTGCAATCGATGAAGGCCCTGCGTGGCAGCAAGCACTCGATGGATGTGGTCTTCTCGATGCCATTGGCGCCGATGTCGACATTGAAAGTTTCTTAGCTGGTGAAAGCACGCCTGTATTTGTGGGTTCTGCAATTACTAACTTTGGTGTGCAAATGCTTCTCGATGCAGTTGTCGATTTAGCACCTGCTCCTGCACCTCGAAAAGACGTCGATGGCGACCCTCGCCCACTCGAGGCCGAGTTTGCTGCATTCATTTTCAAGATTCAGGCCAACATGGATCCGAATCATCGCGACCGCATTGCTTTTGCTCGTATATGTAGTGGCAAGTTCGAACGCGGCATGGATGTCGATTGTGCTCGTACTGCAAAAAATGTTGGTACCAAATACGCCACCACTGCGTTTGGTTCTGAGCGCGAAACAATCGAAGAAGCATTCCCCGGCGATGTTATTGGCCTCATCAACACATCTGGCTTACAAATCGGTGACACGTTGCATGCAGGAAAAGCTGTGTCGTTTCCTGCACTGCCTCGATTTGCACCCGAAGTATTCGCTACTGCTCGCCCACTTGATTCTTCGAAGTTCAAACAGTTCCGTCGCGGTATGCAACAGCTCGATGAAGAAGGGGTTGTACAAGTACTGCGCGACCCCGATATGGGTGACGCAGACCCTGTGCTTGCTGCTGTTGGTCAATTGCAGTTTGAAGTACTTGCGCATCGTTTAGAACACGAATTCAATGCACCATCAGAAATCCTGAATGCCGATTATCAAGCTATTCGTATTACTGATCGCGAATCGGTGCAACGGTTGCGCGAGATTGGCGGCATTCGTATATTGCGCCGTAGCGACGATGAACTTGTTGCGTTATTCCAAAGCAAATACCGCTTGCAGCGTTTAGAAGCAGACGAGCCTGCTCTCACTTTGACTCCCATCATCGCTGGCAGCCGAGACTGACATGATTCTTCTCGATGCAGAGGGGCTGAAAGCCTCACGACCAGGACGCCCACTGTTCTCTGATATCTCGATCACACTCAGTACCGGAGATCGTTTGGGTGTTGTCGGTTTGAACGGTTGTGGCAAGAGCACACTGTTTCGCATCTTGTCGGGCGAACTTGATCCCGATGCCGGTGTAGTTCGTCGCGGACGCAATGCACGCATTGGTGTGTTGCCACAGATTCCTGTTCTTCCTTCTGGCACCGTGCGCGATGCAGTAGGTGGTGGATGGCAAGGCGAAGCAATGCTCGACAAACTGGGCATGGGCGACATGGGCGATGCCGACACGCGCGAACTTTCGGGTGGCCAATTAAAGCGTGTGGCGTTGGCGCGTTTGCTAGCCGGCGAATGGGATTGCCTCATTCTCGATGAGCCCACTAACCACTTAGATCTCGATGCAATTGGTTTCTTGGAAGAAACTCTTGCCCGCTTCCCTGGTGGTCTTGCCATTGTTACGCACGACCGTCATGTGCTTGATCGTGTGACCAACCGTGTTTTAGAAATCGATCGCGGTCATGGCTACTTGCATATTCCCCAAGGCGTGAATGCTGGTTCGGGATACGCCGCATATCTCGCGGCTCGTGCCGAACGTGAGGACAATGCTGCAACAGCAGAACAAGTTCGCAAGAACGCGGCGAAGAAAGAACTTGCATGGTTGCGCCGTGGTGCACCTGCACGAACTGCAAAACCAAAAGCGCGTATTGCTGCTGCTGAAGCCCTCATTGCCAATAAGCCAGATGGCCCAGCACGTCAAGGCGAACTAGGTCTCGATCTTGGAAGCAAGCGCCTTGGTTCTAAGGGAATTGAAATTATTGGTGTTGGCTTCACATGGCCCGATGGCAGTGAAGTACTGCATGCATTCGACCATGCTCTAGAACCTGGTGATCGTTTAGGAATCGTGGGTCCGAATGGTGCTGGCAAGAGCACGTTGCTCGACATGATTGCGGGCCGTCTTACCCCCACAGTTGGAACCATAGATATTGGTCGCACTGTGCTTGTTGGCTACTACGACCAGTTAGGCAAAGAACTCGATCTATCGAAGCGCGTGCGCGATGTGGTGGCCGGCGATAAAGGTGCACCGTCTGTAGAAGACCTGAACCTCATGAAACGATTCTGGTTCGATGGTGATGCACAGTTCGCGCCACTCAGCACATTGTCAGGTGGCGAACGTCGTCGTTTGCAATTGCTACTCACTCTTATCGAACAACCAAACGTGTTGCTGCTCGACGAACCAACGAACGACCTCGATCTCGACACGTTGCGTGCACTCGAGGATTACCTCGACGATTGGCCGGGCATAGTGGTGGTCGTCAGCCACGACCGTGCATTTATTGATCGCACCGTGGAAGAAATTCTTGCTCTCGATGGTGAAGGTGGTGCTGCACTTGTTCCCGGTGGTGTTGCTACTTGGTTACAACAACGCACTGCACGCACTACTGCTCCTCGTTCTGCACCCATGAAGAACTCACAGGCATCTGCTCCTGCAAAGAAGTCATCGAAGCGCAGCCCCAGTACTTTGAACCGCCTCATTGCCAATGTGGAAAAAGATATGGCTAAGCGCACCACGCGCCAGACTGCGCTGTATCAAGACATTGCCGATGCAAGTAGTGACCATAAGAAACTTGCAGCACTCGGTGAAGAACTCGCACAAATTCAAACTGCCATCGAATCTTTAGAAACTCAATGGCTAGAACTCACCGAAGAACTCGGCAGCTAGTCATGAGCAGCATTGTGGTGTCAGAGTTGGCGTATTCGCCACCGGGAGCAGAGCAGCTGTTCTTCGATGTGAGCTTTGGTGTGTCACCTGGCGAACATGCAGCAATCGTTGGGCCAAACGGTGTGGGCAAGTCCACCATTTTGAAAATCCTTACAGGGCAATACGAAGCCGACGATGGCGAGTTCAGTATTGGTGGCTCATTTCTGCAGATGACACAAGATGTCGGCATGAGCAAGCCAGATGACAGCCTGCGCGACATGCTCATTGAAGTTGCACCAGTTGCATTGCGTCACGCTGGCAAAACACTTTTCGCAGCCGAGAAAGCAATGATGAGCGGCGAAGACGACGGTATGAAATATGCCGAAGCGTTGGGTGACTGGGGCGATCTTGGTGGGTATGAGCTGGAAGCGCAATGGTCTGCGTCAGCACAACGAAGCGTAAAGACTCCCGTCGATAACTTCGCCACACGTTTAGTAAGCCAGCTTTCAGGCGGAGAACGCAAACGATTAGTACTGGACCTCTTGCTTACGTCGGGTGCCGATGTGTTATTTCTCGACGAACCCGACAACTACTTAGACATACCTACGCGTGGCTGGTTAGAAGACCAAATCAAGGCATGTAAGAGCACCATTCTTATGGTGAGCCACGACCGCACACTGCTTGAACGGTGCTCAACAAAGATCATCGCTGTGGAGGGTTCCGGTGCATGGGTGCACGGTGGTTCGTATCTCACCTTCCCCGAAGCACGACAGAAACGACAGGAATTGTTGGGCGATGATCTCAAGCGCTGGAACGACGAAGAGCGTCGACTGTTTCATCACATGAAGATCATGAAACAGCGTGCAGCGCAAAACTTCAAGAACGCCACAAAAGCAAACGGTGCAGAGACTCGCTGGGAGAAGTTCGTCAAAGCTGGTCCTCCTCCACCGCCAGTAGCTGATCAACAGATTTACGTACGTTT
>WLEX01000123.1 GCA_009704065.1 Actinomycetota bacterium | reverse complement strand
TGGCACTCGCAACTGCACGTGGAAACTCACCTTGGATAGCGCCGGTGAGCTCTCTGGAACCATTGCGCAGAACTTCGGCGACTTGCCAAAGACACAAGCAAACGTTGCTTGGAATTGCAAAGATGGATACACCAAGGTCATCTGTGTGAGTTACACAGTGACGTCAGAAGTTGCAGTCACTGGCGGAACAAAAGCTTTCGAAGGAGCAAGTGGCTCTGGAATTCAAACCGACGTGCGCATCTTGCCTGCTCTGCTCATCGACATGCCCTTTGAAGCCGACGGTACTGTATTGGCCGCATCGGTAGGCGCTCGCTACAAGCGATCTGTTGTAAAACTTGCGAGCTCAGTGGCCAAGCCAAAGTCTTCGATCTCACTGCGGTTCAAGTCGAACCCTTCACCAGTTGTGAAGAAAATGTCGTACACGGTTTCCAATGCTCGTAAAGCAACATGCTCCATCACTGGTAAAGCTGGTTCAAAGACCATCACATTGGTGAAGACCGTGAAGAGCAGTTCAACGGGCCTCATCAGCACTTCTCTCACCGATGCAACCTTGCGTTCAAAATTGAAACTGTCTGCCGGGAAAAAGGCTTCGTTAACTATCACTTGCACTGTCGGCAAGAAGAAGGTTGTGAAGCGAGTTTCTCAAGTTCTTCAATGAACCTCGAGAGAATTCCTTTATAAATATTGATGTACATCAGTGACGCGTATTCCAAAGGCCAAAAATGGCCACTCACCGAAGACATGTGCCCGATGTGGTCTTCCCTTTGAGTGGCGCCACAAGTGGGCTCGTGACTGGGAAAACGTGAAGTACTGCAGCGAGCGGTGCCGAAAATCCAAGCCCTCGCACGGAAATAACGACTAATCCACTGGGCTTTGACGGGATACCTTGTGGCCATGACTTCTCACGTTACGGAACTCATAGGTGTCTACGATGCCGATTCCACTGTGTTGGGCGAAGTGTCCTATTGGATCGGTGCCCGACTCGGCATTACTCATTGTTCTCTGTGCGAAATCACTCATGGCCTCTTTTCTAAGAAGTCCGAGTGGAAACAATGTGCCGAGTCGCTCTCTGTGCCCTTTCGGTTCTTTCATCGAGATGATGCCCCCGACGATGTCCTTGGCAAAATTGCGGGTGAATTTCCCGCCGTACTGCAACGAACCACTGAAGGATTGTCAATCATATTGACCAAGGGTGAACTAGAGAATTTCGAGGGCCAGACTTCAGACTTTTCCGAGTGGATCACCAATTTTCTCAGCCTCCAGTAAGGATTTCCACCCGCACTAATTTGCTTTGCCAAATAAGTCTTTGCCCTGCACACATGGTTGTATTCGCCCTACAGAAGGATTTACGATGACCATTAGCGAAGCAGCACGGTTCGACATGCAGGTCGGCCTGCGATCACACCTAGGAGAAGACGTGGCCAACATACTTATGGAACACCTCCCACCTTCCGGATGGTCAGACGTTGCCCGCAAGCAAGACCTAGAACAAGTAATTTTCCGGGTCTCAAATATTGAGAAAGAACTCTCTCGGATTAATGGCACCTTAAAAGTCATCATTGGCGGAGTAATCACAGTGTCTGCAGCAATCATTGTCCTACTGATTCAACTCAATCAGAACATTTCCTCGCTGTAACCAAACTCCACTGAGTATGGCTGGTGATCAGCCGATTGCTTTGTTAGCTACTTGTCCCAACAACGCAATGCGATCTGTGTTGTGTCCATTCACGGGCATATTGATAGTAAGACCATCAATACCGGTGTTCATGAGTTCTTGCAGTTTCTCCCCCACTGTGTCGGGATCGCCAAACACAAACATCTGTGGCAACATCTGCATCACTTCATCGTTCCAACCTTTCACACCAGCAAGTGCCTTCAGATCGGCGTGTGCTTCTTCCATCGTGGGTGCTACACAACACATAACTAATTTGGTGACTTTGATTTCTGCACGATTACGTCCCAGTCGATCACAGTGATCAGCAAGAGCATCGAGTTTTTGTGGAATCTCTTGTGCAGTGCCACGAGACAGATTCGATTCATCGGCATACTGGGCAACCATTCGAAGTGTCTTCTTCTCACCACTTCCACCAATCATGACGGGAATCTTTGAAATAGGCGCTGGTGAATTCACTGCATCGGCTACCGAATAGTGTTTGCCATTCAATGTGACTTTTTCTCCGCGCAACATCGGAAGAATAATCTGCAATGCCTCTTCTAGTTTTTCAAATCGATCAGTGAAAGTTCCAAATTCATACCCCAACTGATCATGTTCCAATTCAAACCAACCAGCGCCAATTCCTAAAGTGGCACGACCATTCGAAACATGATCGAGTGCTGTAATTGTCTTAGCCAGAAGTGTGGGATTGCGATATGTGTTACCTGTAACAAGAGCAGACAAACGAACCGACTTTGTGTGTTGCGCTAGTGCTGCTAACAATGTGTAGCACTCGAGCATGGGCTCTTCAGGTGCTCCTAACCCGGGTAATTGATAGAAGTGATCCATCACCAATACACGATCAAACCCAGCTGCTTCTGCGGCCTTTGCCTGATCGATTACCGATTGGAAGATATTGGTACCTGCTGGGTACGTGAAGTTAGGAATCTGATATCCGAGACGTGTCATGGTGATCTGCTTTCGTGCGTGAATGCAGATTACAGGTTCACTTTCTGTGGCATGTAGCCCAGACGGGGCTAACTAGATCAGTCGGCGTTTACGACGTCGGACTTGGTTGGGAAGAAGGAAACCAAATCCGATGGCTAGCGAGATAGGAATCGCAATCAATACTCGTGTAAGGGTTGAAGTCTTAGAGATTTTTCCAACCAGGATTCCCAGGGTAAACGTTGTCGATTTGCCATTTGGCAACTTTGCAGTCACTACAACTCGGTGAGACCCAGATTTGACTCCGAACGGCAATTTGTAAGTGCCGCTCATCGTGCCGTCAGGTGCGACTACGGCCGAGCCCAATTGTGTTGGTGTTGAAAACAGCCACACTTCAACAATCGATTTAGGTTCGAAGCCACCAACTCTGACCTTGATCACATCACCGGCCGACAAATGAACTGTGCCATCAGTGTCAAGAGGCAATGTCTTACCCTGACTATCTATTCCGGACAATGTGGCGCTTACAGATCCTGCGTTCACGACCATCTGGTTATTTTCACGCGAAACTTTTGCTTCAGTCTCAACACCATCAACCTGCACTGCAGTTTCACCTGCAGCAACTTTGCCAATAACTGGTGGACCAACAGTTGTTGTAACTGGTGGCAATGTTGACGTAGTCACAACTGTTTTTGATTTCGCGGCTGCGATTGTTGTCGAAGTTGTCGATGGAACTGGCAATCCATTGGCGCCCAGCACTGGAAGAGTTGTTGTAGTCGGTGCCACTGTTGCCACCGACGCCTGGCCTTGCGCCACAGTGGTCACAGGGGCTTGAATCACAATAGACAGTGTTGGGGCAGCCGTTGTTGTCGTAACTGCTACTGCAGCAAATGTCACTGTTGTTGCAATGGATGAATCGGCTGAATAGAGGCCGCTTGCAGCTTTTGTCGCTGTCACTGTGCACGTACCGGCTGACGTAGCTCTTAATTTGGTACCGCTAGTAATTGAACAACCGGCTGTCCCTGCAGTTGTTACCGCATAGGTCACTGCACCACTACCAGAACCGCCAGATGTCGCAAGAGTGAGATCTGCGCCATAGGTACCACTAGTTGAAGTCAGCACTACTGGTGTTTGGGTAGATACAGAGTTCGTGGTGACAGAATCCTGTGAACTTTCAGAAGAGTCGAGATAGTTGGTTCCATCACCAATTGCTGTCACTGCGATTTTGTATGCCGCGCCGTCTGCAATAGATCCATACGTCGAAGAAGTAATCGTGGTTGACGTACCCGATACGCCTGTTTTCGTACCAAGCAAAGAGGAACCGGCAGAGTTATAGATCTTTACCGTAAATGATGAAGCGTTAGCGTTAGCAGCCCATGACACATTGATTGACTTCAGAGTTGATGAGGTAGCAGTTGCTGTGACAGAAGTTGGTGCCGCAAGTGCCGGAGTTGCTAATGACACCGAGACTGCGTTGTAGGTGGTATTTGTCGTTCCGTCACCCAGCTGGCCCCAACGGTTGTCACCCCAGCATTTGATTGTCGTGTCTGTTAGTAACGCACATGTGTGTGTATACCCAGCTGAAATTTTTGCAACTCCAGTGACTCCACTTACTGCTGTCGGAATAGTTTGATTAGCGGTCGATGCAACACCGACTTGGCCAAAGGCATTCCATCCCCAGCACCACGGTGTTCCGTCTGCCTTAACCGCACACGTGTCATGGTTATTCGACGACACAGAAATCGTGCCTTCAAATCCCGCAACAGTCATGGGAGTTGTTTGGTCAGTTGTGTTATTGATACCCAGTTGGCCTTCCTGGTTATATCCCCAACACTTCAACGTCAGATCTGATGCAATGGCACAAATATGTTGGCCTTTTGATACTGAAACCATTGTGATCCCTGTCAAACCAGGATTAGTCCCCAGAATGGCCGTATAACCCCAACAGCTCATCGTTGCGTTGGCAAGTACGACACATACGTGCCATGCACCAGCGCGAATTTGTGTGGCAGTAGAGATTCCTGGAACGACTTTAGGAATGTTTGAAGCAGGACCGCCGCTTCCAAGGATGCCGTAATGGTTCCATCCCCAACACCATGCTGAGCCATCTGATTTCACAGCGCAAGCGTGCCCATAACCGGTTGACACCTGCGTGACTCCCGTCAAGTCTCTTACTTGCACGGGGCGGCTT
>WLEX01000122.1 GCA_009704065.1 Actinomycetota bacterium | reverse complement strand
TATCTATCGGTTCTGCATGATGGGGGAGCAACTTCTCGCACCATTGCTCGACGCATTGCTGCACTGCGTCGTTATTACGGATGGGCAATCCGTCACAACGTGTCAGATATTGATCCCACAAGTGCTGTGCACACGCCTGCGGTCAAAGGTCGCCTGCCGCGTCCACTCGATGAAGTGACGGTTGGTGCTTTGGTGTCAACCGAAGATGCCGATGCACCCGAATGGCGCCGTTCCCGCGACCGTGCCGTGCTTGAAATTCTCTATGGAAGCGGATTACGTGTTTCTGAGGTGTGTTCGCTTACATTGCAGAGCGTTTCGTCTGATTACAGCAATGTTCGTGTGATGGGTAAGGGCTCAAAAGAACGACTTGTTCCTCTCAGTGCTCCAGCGATTGCTGCAATACGTCGTTGGTTGCTCGTTCGTAATGAAGTTGTTAGTGATAACACTGGTTCTTCACTGTTTCTGTCGGCTCGTGGAAATGCAGTGAGTCGTCGTGATGTAACACGTGTGCTCGACGAAGCATCTGAACGTGTGGGGTTATCGGGTGGAACTCATCCGCACGCGCTTCGCCATTCGTTTGCAACACATCTCATGGATAATGGCGCCGACACGCGTTCCATTCAGGAGTTGCTAGGCCATAGCGACGCTTCTACAACGCAGCGCTACACCCATGTCAGTAAAGAACGCCTTCGCCTGGTGTATTCAGAATCGCATCCACGCGCATGAACGCTCGTCCACTTCGATACACCATCGACACGGCATGGCAGGCATGGCACGATTCACAAGAGCCAACTGCTCGTGACTGGCTAGTTGTTCACTATGCCTCCCTCGTGAAATTCGTTGCCGGTCGTCTCGCTGCAGGACTTCCTCGCTCTGTCGACACTGGTGATCTCGTGAGTGCTGGCGTGTTTGGCCTCATGAACGCTCTCGACAAATTCGATCCAGAAAATGGTGCAAAGTTTGAAACGTATGCAGTGCCGCGTATCCGTGGTGCAATTCTCGATGGATTGCGAGCACTCGATTGGGTGCCACGTTCGGTGCGGTCTCGATCTCGGTCAGTGCAAGATGCCATTGCCTCTCTTGAACACGAATTAGGTCGTACTCCTACAGATGAAGAAATTTCGGCCGAGTTAAAGATCACGATCGAAGAACTTGAAAAATGGTTGGCCGATATTGCTGCAGGTTCAGTCGGCCCCCTTGATCATGTGGCCATGGACAACACTCCCCACGAGGCCGATGCAATGTTGCAACCAGGCCGCGCCATGGAAGAGGGTGAACTGCGTTCTGCGATGCGCGCTGAAATTTCGAAGTTGCCCGAGCGCGAACAAGCAATTCTGATTTTGTATTACGAAGACGGACTCACCTTGTCTGAAATTGGCGAGGCACTAGGTGTGACCGAGAGTCGTATTTCTCAAATTCACACCAAGGCTGTGTTGCAACTGCGATCACGTTTGTCGGCCTCAGGCGTCGCCTAGTTGCCATTTCGTGTGCTGCTCGCACACATAGATGCCCATGACGGCTCTCTTTATTCGCGCATTCGTATTTGCCGCCGCGTCTGTCCTTCCTCTGCCCATCCCTCCTGTGTCGGGACGAGTGGTCGAGGGATTTCGTGCACCCGCATGTCTTCGTTGCGCGGGGCATCGAGGGGTCACATTTGCCACTGCACATGGCACAGGGGTGACAGCCGTGCGGTCAGGGGTGGTGACCTTTGTAGGCGAAGTGGCGCACCAGACCTATGTGGTGGTGGAGATAGCCCCCCAGGTACTGGTGACATACGGGTGGTTCGTGCCCACGCCCGAACTGCAAAAGGGGATGGCGGTGAACCAAGGAGCACGTCTTGGGGTGACCGGAGAGAGGTTCTATCTCGGGGTGCGGGTGGCAGGGGCATACGTAGACCCCTTGCGATATCTAGGTCTGGCAGGGGTGCGACTGCGAGGGTCGGGGAAGGTCGTTGTGGGGCAGACGCCCTTTGCCCGATAGTCTTTCAGAGGCTTCTTGGCGCCTTTGGTGCCGAAAAGTCATAAACACATCATGCACACCGGCCAACTGCGGTCGCTTCGGCGTCGGACCGGTGTGTGGGAAACCGCAGAAGGAGAAAATTATGGCTGTCGTATCAATGCGGCAAATGCTCGAAGCTGGCGTTCACTTTGGACACCAGACCCGTCGTTGGAACCCAAAGATGAAGCAATTCATTTTCGGTGAGCGCAACGGAATTCACATCATCAACCTCGATCAAACCATGGAGCGCATCGAAGTTGCTTACGCATTCGTGCGTGACCTTGTTGCCAATGGCGGCACAGTGTTGTTCGTTGGAACAAAAAAGCAAGCACAAGATCCCATTCGTAGCTATGCCGAAAAGTGCGGCATGTACTACGTCAACGAGCGTTGGTTGGGTGGAATGCTTACCAACTTCGAAACCATTTCTAAGCGCGTCAGCAAAATGCAAGAGTACGAGCGCATGCTTGCCTCTGGTGAGTTTGAAGCAATGCCGAAGAAAGAAGCACTTCTTCTTTCTCGCGAGCTCGACAAGTTGCAAAAGAACCTTTCTGGTATCTCGCAGTTGAGCCGTCGTCCAGACGCCATCTTCGTTCTCGACACCATGAAAGAGCACATTGCAGTCACCGAAGCAAACAAGCTCGGAATTCCTGTCATTGCTGTTGTCGACTCAAACGTCGATCCCGACCGCATCCAGTTCCCTATTCCAGGAAACGACGACGCAATTCGTGCAAACGACTTGCTGACTCGCGTGATTGCAGAAGCAGTCATCGAAGGTCGTTTCATTCATCAGAAGCGCAACCCAGCAGGTGCTGCATCAGCAGAAGTCGCACCCGTTGAGCGCAACGCAGAACAAACTGCCGAGTTCGAAGCACAGCAGGCCGAGGCACGCCGTCAGGCAGCCGAAGCGCAAGCATCTCGCGAGGCTCGTCTCGCAGCACAAAAGCCAACCGAACAACCAGCAGCGGAGTAGTCATGTCGTATACAGCGAAAGACGTTCAGTCCCTGCGTCAGACCACTGGCGCCGGAATGATGGATTGCAAAAAAGCTCTTGAAGAAAATGGTGGAGACCTCGAAGGCGCAAAGCAGTGGCTTCGCGAAAAAGGTCTTGCTGCAAGTGCAAAGCGTGACGATCGTGACAATGCTCAAGGTGTTGTCACCATCATCGTTGAAGCCGCACGTGCATCAATCATCAAGCTCAAGTGTGAAACAGACTTTGTTGCATCAAGCGATGGTTTCAAAGAAGAAGCACAAGCTTTGGCTCAAGTCGTTCTGGAAAAAGGTGAGGCCGGCACTGCCGATCGCACCACCAATATCGACGACCTTCGTATTCTTTTGAAAGAAAAAATCGAAGTAGGCGAAACCATTCGTTTTGAAGCAGCTGCTGGCAATGTTCTCGATTCGTACTCTCACATTCAGGGTGGCCGCGGTGTAAACGGCGTCATCGTTGAAATGTCTGGTGCAACACAAGAACTTGCACACGACATCGCAGTGCATATCGCGTTTGCTCGTCCTCGCTACTTGCGTCGTGAAGATGTTCCAGCCGACGAAATCGAAAAAGAGCGTGCAACCCTTGAAACATTGACCCGCAACGAAGGCAAGCCAGAAGCAGCAATTGCAAAGGTTGTCGAAGGTCGCATCAACGGTTTCTTCAAAGACATTTGTCTTCTCGAGCAGCCCTATGCAAAAGACGACAAAGTCAGCATCGCTCAATTCATTGGCTCATCACAGATCGTGCGTTTCGCACAAGTCGAGATTGGCTGATATGTCGCCACGGCCCACTTGGTCGCGTGTAGTGCTGAAGCTTTCGGGCGAAGCACTTGCAGAACCAACTGGCTTTGGCCTCGACAACAATGTGTTGGCGCAAGTCGCTAACGAGGTACGTGAAGCACGCGAAGAACTTGGCACCAACATTGCCATTGTTGTTGGCGGTGGAAACTTCTGGCGTGGTGTCAAAGGCGCCGGCCAAGGTATGGATCAAGCACAAGCCGACTACATGGGAATGCTTGCAACTGTTATGAATGGCCTTGCATTGCAAGATGCACTCGAACGCGCAGGGCAACACTCACGCGTCATGACAGCTATTGAGATGCCAAAGGTTGCCGAGCCATACATTCGTCGTCGTGCCGAGCGCCATCTTGAAAAGGGACGCGTTGTTATTTTGGCTGGTGGAACCGGAAACCCCTTCTTCACCACCGATACAGCCGCTGCATTGCGTGCAGCTGAACTCGATGCTCAGGCAATCCTGAAGGGCACCCACTCTGGTGTCGATGGCGTCTATACAGCTGACCCAAAGGTAGATAAGACCGCTACTCGATACGACCGAATTAGCCATATGGATGTCATCACCAAGGGTCTCAAAGTCATGGATTCCACTGCAATTACCTTTTGCATGGATAACAAGCTCCCCATCGTTGTTTTCGACCTTCTTGCCCCTGGCAACGTGAAGTCCATTCTCCAGGGCAACCCAGTAGGTACGCTGGTCGGGTGATCGACGACACCATCCTCGAAGCCATCGACAAGATGGAACGAGCAGTGGAGCATGTCCAATCTCAGTTTTCATCTGTGCGAACTGGTCGCGCTACGCCCAGTCTGGTCGACAGATTATTGGTCGATTACTACGGATCTTTAGTGCCCATGCAGCAACTCGCCGGCTTTCAAGTACCGGAAGCGCGCACGCTTATTGTGAAGCCCCACGACCGTGGAGCCCTCGGTGCTATTGAAAAGGCAATCCGCGAAAGCGATCTTGGCCTCCAGCCATCAAACGACGGCATCATTATTCGCCTCTCAATTCCGGTGCTCACTGAAGAACGCCGC
>WLEX01000121.1 GCA_009704065.1 Actinomycetota bacterium | reverse complement strand
ATGTCGACGCTGGTTGGGGGGCAGTTGGATTCGACCCCGGTCTTGGCGGCGGTGGCTTTCCGTGGATTGTCAATATTGCAATTCAAGAAGTGATGAACTCGGCCAACATGGCTCTTGCCATGGCGCCACTGCTCACGCAAGGGGCAATAGATGCGATCATGCATCACGGCGACGAAGTGCAGCGAATGACGTACTTGCCCAAGATGATTTCAGGCGAGTGGACCGGCACGATGAATCTCACCGAGCCCGATGCTGGTTCCGACGTTGGTGCGGTACGTACAAAAGCGGTGAAGAACGCTGATGGCACGTACTCAATCTCTGGCACAAAGATCTACATCACCTTTGGTGAACACGACATGGCCGACAACATCATTCATTTGGTGTTGGCCCGCACTCCCGATGCACCTGCAGGTACAAAAGGAATTTCATGTTTCATTGTCCCGAAGTTTTTGCTGAACGCAGACAGTTCGCTTGGTGAGCGAAATGATGTCAATTGTGTTTCCATCGAACACAAACTTGGTATCAAGGCAAGCCCCACGTGCGTGTTGTCGTTTGGCGACAACGGTGGTGCCACCGGGTATCTCATCGGCGAAGAGAATCATGGTATGGCGTACATGTTCACCATGATGAACCAGGCTCGCATTGGCGTTGGCCTCGAAGGTTTGTCGCTTGCCGAGCGTGCGTATCAACAAGCACTCGATTACGCAGTTGTACGTCGTCAAGGACGCGCGCCAGGAGCGCCAGCGGGCGAGTCGTCACCAATCATCGATCATCCAGATGTCAAGCGCATGTTGGCAACTATGAAATCCACTATCGAAGCACTGCGTCGACTTATTTATTGGAATGCCGGATGCCTCGATATTGCTGCGCATCATCCTGATGCTGCAGAGCGCGAAAAGGCTTCCGATATGGCGGCGCTTCTTACACCGTTGTCAAAGGGGTGGGGAACAGATATGGCAGTTGAGCTCACTGGCATTGCAGTGCAGCTTCATGGCGGTATGGGTTTCATTGAAGAAACAGGAGTGGCGCAGCACTATCGAGATGCTCGCATCACCACGATTTATGAAGGAACAAATGGCATTCAAGCCATGGACCTTGTGGGTCGCAAGTTAGGCATGAAGGGTGGCGCGGTCGTCTCCGGCTTGTTCGATGAGATTGCAGCAATCGATTCGCGACTTGCCAAGCATCCGCAATTAGTTGAAACTGCCGAATCACTGATGAGTGCATTGAAAGCTACGCGCACCACTACACAGTGGTTGCTTGAGCATGGCAAAGATCAGGTGGCGGTTCTTTCTGGAGCAACTCCATACCTACGTCAGTTGTCAACGCTTGTCGGTGGTTACGTGATGGCAGAATCAGCACTCTTGGTTCTCGAAGCAACAGACATCGATGCAGCAATGGTTGCTTCTAAAGTGGCAACTGCTCGTTACTTCTGCGAACAACTGCTTCCTGCCGTACATGGCATCGGCGCATCTATCACCGGTGATAGTGAACTTCTCATGGGCTTTACCCATGAATCGTTATCGCGTTAAAGGTCTATTGCGTGCGCACGTAGCGCATCCATATCGCAAAACTCAGCAGCTGCAATATGTGTGCTGTGTAATTTGACTTGGGGTGCTTTGCCGGCCTCGTAGGCCTCTTGCCAACGTGGCGCACATAAGCACCATTGATCGCCAGCTTTCAAACCAGCAAAGCCGTACTGGGGCATTGGGGTCGAAAGGTCATTTCCTACCGACTTCGAATACTCAAGAAATTCGGTTGTCATGATGGCGCACACGGCATGGACGCCAGTGTCGTCGCCACCTACCTCACAGCAGCCAGTGCGGTAATACCCTGTAAGTGGTGAAGTACAGCATGTTTGTAGCAGTTCTCCGAGCACATTGACTTGATCTGTTTGTGTAAAACCGTCCATCAATTCAACCTAGCCTCCACGGTGCTTCAGGGCTTGCCCCACTAACCTGACTGTTGTATGTCTGATGCCCCTCGTTACCGCTTTGCCCCTTCACCCACGGGTTTTTTCCATGTAGGTGGGGCGCGCACCGCTTTATATAACTGGGCACTAGCGCTGCGAACAGGCGGAACTTTTGTCTTGCGTGTGGAAGACACCGACGAATCACGCAATAGTCCCGAATGGACGCAAGGCATTATCGATGCATTGTCATGGTTGGGGATCGATTCGAAGTCGCCTCGATTTGAAGGCCCTTACTTTCAGTCACAGAATGCAGAATTGCATGTCGCTGCTGCACTGCGTTTATTCGACGCTGGGAATGCGTACTGGTGTGACCTCACCCCCGATCAAATACAGGCGCGTGCAAAAGAAACTGGGAAACAGGGATACGACGGCTACTCGCGTGATCGAGGTTTAACCGGAGGCCCCGGACAGGTTTTGCGGTTCCGTGTTCCCGCAGGAAAAACAATTGTGACTGACCTGGTGCGTGGTGATGTTGAATTTGCAAACGACACCATTGAAGATTTTGTTCTCTTGCGTAGTAACGGCAGCCCCATGTTCTTGCTCGCCAATGTGGTCGACGACATTGAAATGAAAATCACCAATGTGGTGCGTGCAGAGGAGCATTTGCCTAATACCCCCAAACAACAAATGTTGTGGGAGGCATTGGGACATGCAGCTCCTATCTGGGCACACGTTCCCGTGTTGGTAAACGAACAACGCAAGAAGTTATCGAAGCGTCGCGACAAAGTGGCGCTCGAGCAGTATCGCGAAGAAGGCATCTTGCCCGACGCCATGATCAACTATCTCATGACGCTCGGGTGGGCACCTGCTGGCGATACCGAAATCGTCCCTTGGTCGCGCATCGTCGATGAATTCCGTTTAGAGGATGTGAATCATTCACCCGCTTTTTTCGATATTAAGAAATTGGCATCATTTAATGGTGATTACATCCGTGCAATGACGCTTGAAGCGTTTATTGAAGCGTCGGCACCCGTGTTGGCTGCTTCGCAAGCGTGGCCTTCCGATCGATTTAACGCTCAGGTATTTGCACAAGCAGCGCCGTTAGTGCAAACACGAGTTGTTACTTTGTCCGAAGTACCCGCAATGGTCGATTTCTTGTTCTTGGCAGACCCTGCAATCGATGAAGATGCGTGGACCAAAACAATGAGTGCAGATTTTGCTCGTGAAGTACTTACCGATTTTGCAACTTCTGTCGCAACTTCAGAGTGGAATCACGATTCATTGAAGGCCATTCTCGAAACTTGGACCGAAGCCCACGGACTGAAGCTGGGTAAAACTCAGGCACCTATTCGTGTAGCTGTAACGGGCCGCACTGTGGGGCCACCGTTGTTTGAAAGTATCGAGATTCTCGGTCGCGATGAAACTATTCGCCGGCTCAACTCTGGCATTGCGCGGCTGGGGTAAAAGTTTCAATGCGCGTATCGGTGCGCTCTGTAAGCGCAGTAGCGGCGGCTACCAGTATCGCTATTGCTAGCTATCTGGTTATCACCTTCGTGTCGATTCTTGGTGTTGGATATTCGTCAGATACTGCGTCCGCAGATGCAGTGGTAGTGATGGGAGCAGCCCAGTACGACGGAACACCATCGCCATTACTGGAATCTCGATTACAGAACGCACTCGATGTGTACAAAGAAGGAAGAGCTAAGTACATCGTGGTCACCGGTGGCAAGCGCGAAGGCGATCGTTTTACTGAGGCTGCAACATCTCGGCGATGGTTAACTGATCACGCAGTGCCAGCCGAATACATCATTCTTGAAGACCAAGGGCGTTCCACGTGGGAATCACTGAGCGCGCTTCCCGCACTTCTTCGAGGCGCGAACATTCAATCGTTACTTGTTTCCACTGATCGGTGGCATGTGCAGAGGTGTGTACTTTCACTTCGTCAATTGGGCTTCACTGCCTATGCATCACCTACCAGTGCGAGTCCGCTGCAGGGACCTAATCGTGCTTGGGGCAAATACGTGAAAGAAACTGCAGGAGTGGCCATTGGTCGTATCGCTGGTTTCGACACGTTGCTTTCAATAACTGGCTAATCGTCACCGATATCGCGGTGGTGGAGGCGCTCTGTCAGCGATAAAGTAATTGACGCACTGGGGAATGGTGTAAATGGCAACACAGCAGTTTCTGGTACTGTTATTCAGGGTTCGAGTCCTTGTTCCCCAACCATTTCGGTGATTTTTTCCCGATATCGTTCATCTCGCTACTTGGCCCCATCGTCTAGTGGCCTAGGACACCACCCTCTCAAGGTGGCGGCACGGGTTCGAATCCCGTTGGGGCTGCCAATCGCTTCTTGTTGAGTATGAATTCTCACTCTGCTCTTACTTATTACTCATACGGTGAGTACCAGGAGGTGCACCATGCACAACTGGAATTACAACTACAACCGAGGATTCGAGGGCGGTCACGCTCTTATGCTCATCACGATGCTGGTCTTTTGGGTGCTCGTCATCTGGGGGCTTGTGTCTCTATACCGACGAAACTCTTCTCATCAAGCCGTTGCAGTACCATCAGTCCAATCGGCTCAGAACATATTGAACGAACGTTTGGCTAGAGGTGAAATCAGCGAAGATGAATACAAGAGTCGTAGCGATGTTCTCAGGGCAGTTATTGGCTGATATTGCCCATGCAATAGTGACAGACTAAAAATCGTGTCTGTAGATCTTCTCTCTATCCCTGAATCAATTCTCCTTGGAGTGGTAGAGGGAATCACAGAATTTCTACCCATCTCGTCTACTGGCCATCTTTTGGTGGTCGGTGATCTCATTGGATTTGGAACTGGCTCCGCGAGTACGGCTGCCGATACGTATTCGATTGCGATTCAATTTGGCGCCATTTTGGCGGTGCTGTTT
>WLEX01000120.1 GCA_009704065.1 Actinomycetota bacterium | reverse complement strand
AATCAGTGCGAAATTGCCCAGAACCATCAGGCGTTCAATGTGATGTGCATAGGAGCGTTCCGACACGCTAGTGATAACCGATTTCATACAAGCCATAGATGTTGCAGATGGGTCTGTGAACATAGGTGGCAGATCGTGCTGTGCATCCAGCACATTCATGTGCGCATAATCAGGCATCCATTGCCAGTAACAATTCCAAATGTATTCACGCCAGCCAATTACCTGGCGAAGAAAACCCTCTGCACTATTGAGCGGCACACTTCCCGACTTGTATGCATTCACCACAGCGTCAGCCACTTCACCGGGAAGAAGCAATCCGTTATTGAGATACGGAGACAACAGCGAATGCGCCAGGTGCCAATTGGATGACAACATGGCATCTTCGTGCTCACCAAACCCTGGAAGCACATTGGCTACAAAGAAAGTAAGTCGCTCCAGTGCTCCGCTGCGGGTTGTGGCCCACTGGCCATATGGCTCCGTACCCCATGAAAATGGAGAAATCTCTTCTATGAGTTCTGTATCGAGATCATCAAGTGCCGCAACGCGTGGCACAGCCCATCGATCATGCCCGGTCTTTGGTGGTGGCTTGCGATTCTCTTCATCGAAATTCCAGCGTTCACCTTCAGGCTGGTTTCCCACCATCAAGATGTCTAAACGCTTCCGTTGCCAGCGATAGAAGTCTTCCATCTTCACTGTGGCGCGTGTTCCGAGAAACTCCTTGTACTCATCGGGATGACACAAAAACTGATCCGACTTCACCACACGCACAGCTAGGGATTCCACAATGGTGCGGGCAGTAAAACTGTTCGGCTCTGTGGCCAGTACTTCGACAGGAGAAAACTCAGCACAGTGTTCAGCAAATCCTTGTCGCATAGATTGTGATGTTCGATAATCAACCTCGAAACCGTCTTCACGCAACTCAGCAGCAAATCGTCTCATAGAGGCCAAAATGAAATGCAACCGCTGCATATGCCATGGGCGGGAAGACACTTTCCCCTGCGATTCAATGATCAGTACACGATGCGTACTTGGAGACGCTTCTCGCATTGCCCCAATGTTCCTATTGAGCTGATCTCCGAACACCCATACTGTCGTCTTCGAACTCACCTACTCATGCTAGATGGCGCATGGTTATCCGATTGCCTGATTGAAACCAACCACTGCGTTGTCGTCGATCTTGAATCCCAATGGCGTTACATCGGTATGACGCCGTTAGGCACCCAACTTCCATGTGCACCATACGGGACGCGTTGAGGCAAGTGGACCGTCGCCACAGGCGGGCCGGCGAAATCATGAGAGTCGATGATGACCAAACGAGATGCCTCGGTCGCCGTGTCATGCACGATGGCCATTACATACCCATCATCTTCTGCACCATCGATTGAAGATGCCGCGAACACCGGCTCACCACCTCGAGTGGAAGCGCCAAGGTGATGTTCCCAACATTGCCCAGTCGAAAGGTCGTACTTCCAGAGAGACGAGCCATAGACAGGCTCCTCGGAATTACCTTCCCCTCCCAAAGACATGAGATACGCAAATTGTGCTTTTGAACCCACAAATTTGTCATTCACTCGTCCGAAATCACCGGGGCGATCATCAACCATTTCTTCTGTCACTTTTCCAGACACCGTGTCGATGGTCCATTTGTACAGACGCCCCACTTCTGCATAGTCATCTGAACTTGAACCGAAGGCCTCGTTTTGTCTCGACACATGTAGAACAATGTTTGTTCCGTCGTCATAAGCATTGACGGGGTGAAAGACGTAACACGGATCAATGTCGAACCAACGAGTGTCGCTCCCGCGTCCATCTCGGGGCATCACCCCGAGCCGAGCTCCCGCATCACGATTGAATTTGAACGGAAATCCATTAGCAAGTTCACCGAGATCAAATACCACTGGCAAGTCCATGAAGATCACATTGTTCTGCGTGATATTGAAGTCATGCATCATCACCATGTTCGGCACATCTATGGCATCAAGTTGTTTCAACTTCCCATCTGCACCAATACGTATGTAATGAACATATGGTGGTTCGAACGAGAAGTAGCTAAAAGCAAGTAAGTCTCCCGTCACCGGACAAATCTTCGGATGCGCCGTCATGGAACAGGTCAATGAACCGTCATAGTTTTCATAACCAAGGGTTTGCAGATTGCTATCTACTTTCCAAGGCCAGTGTCCTTCTTCAAGAGCGAGTAATGATCCGTTGTGAGGCAGAACATGCGTATTGCCGGTTCCTCGCCCTAGTTCTGGAGTTGATTCGAATGGAGTATTGCGAGCACGTGCAACGTTTGGAGTTCTCACAAATTGATTTCGATACCATTCTGCTTTGCCATTACGAAGACGCACACCATGCAACATTCCATCGCCGAAAAACCAATGTGGCGATGTACCAGATGCTGGATTAGGACCCGTACGGACATACAACCCGTCAAGATGTTGCGGAATTACTCCCTCAACACGCAGGTCAGTTCGGGTGATTTCAACCTGCATGGGCTCCCAATTGTCACGCAAGTGCCATGGGGTGTCAGAGGTGCTTTCGTCAGACTGCAAACGACTCATGACCGAATACTAATTCAGGTATTCAACCCTGATTTTCATCTGAAGCTGACATGAGAGTCCCTGTGGCCGCCGCTGCTACACCAAGCACCGTGAGGATGATGAAGCGGGTGATCACCGGACTTGAGACTAAATCGACAATTGACGTTGCGATTACTTCATTGGCACCAGCCATATCAGGAATCTGGTTACGAAGAATCACCACTCCTGCGATAAATGCGGCACCAAATACTCCCACTCGAATGCCGAGACGTTGCACCTTCTTTGCGCGGTCGGCAATTGCAAGAAACCATGCTGCTACTTGCAACAACAACCCAAGCACAATGAACAGCCAAGTGCCTTTTTGAATTGAATCTCGTAATGCGCCGTAATCGAAATCATTTTTGCTACGTGTCACCTTGATGGGATCAAGTTCAAGGTTGTCAGCAAACTTCAGGCGTTTATCGGTACCTATGACCGCCGCTACTACAGCCTTGCTAATAGGTGAAATATCTATCTCAGTTGTGGGCTCATTATCGACATATACCGAATATGCCTTCGCAGCCGCATCACCCGCAAGGTTGTGAATTTCAGGTTTGGCAAAAACTTTATGTAATGCAGTGACAATCTTGTTGTGCGCAAAGATCAAGACAATCTTTTCCACCGGGTTAGCTTTGTCTTCAATATCTTTCACTATTTCAGTGATGAGATAATCCTGCACCTCTGGTTGTTCCACCACATGAATAGTCGTTTTTTTAGCCGCCTCGGAAGAAGAGACGAACCCAATAAGCACCGAGGCCATAAGCCCTAGGCACAACAGCAGCACACCAAGCCCGCCGCACAAAACTGCAGTAATACGTCGTGGTAGGTGGGTAGAAACTTTCGCCTCAGAAATAACGGGCGAATTGGTTTCCATTGGATAAAAGGTTAGTACGCCGATCGAATCATCAATGCGCCGATGGTGGCATTAGTAACAGAATCAATAGCGATGGCGCTTCCACCCGCACGATTGACTGAATACTCATCAACAACCAATGGCGAAGCGAGTGCCAATTCAATGCGTCCAATGTCGTTGAGTACTAAACGATCAGTTGGCGTGTTCTCTAAAGTATCGAGATCGAGGCGATGGGTAATAGCTGCTACTCGAGCAGATACTTCACCTGATGCGTGGCGCACAATCATCGCATCACCCACTGTGAGTTCTGTATCGGTAAACCAGCACACATCGGCCACGATTCCGGTTGCATCAACAGGCTGATGGGTGCCATTCACCACAATCACATTGCCCTTACCGACGTCGAGATCATCAGCAAGCTCTATGGCGATTGCATCGCCAGGTACTGCTAAGTCGGTTGGTGTGCCGGCGCGAGATAGCCCAATCACACTGCTGGCGTACCCCTGCGGGTGCACAGTGACTGAGTCGCCTATGCGAATTGCACCACCTTCAAGGCGGCCGGCGTATCCGCGATAATCGGAGCCGCCGTGTTCACGCAAAGTCCACTGCACGGCAAGGCGTGCCTCGATTGTTGCTACGGGATTGATGTCGAGAGTCTCGAGAAGGTCGAGCACCGAAGGGCCGTTGTACCACGGAGTTTCATCGCCGCGGTCCACTACATTTTGCCCGCCCGTTGCCGAGATGGGAATGGGGTGAATAGGCACCGACGAACCGAGTGTGGTGAGAATGCCAGCAACATCTGTGACGATGGTGTCGAATGCACTTTCATCCCAATTCACAAGGTCCATTTTGTTCACTGCAAGCACCAGGTGCGACACACCAAGCAGTGCAGCAATAGAGACATGGCGACGCGTTTGCTCTACAACGCCATGGCGAGCATCAACCAACACAATCGCGATATCACTTACTGATGCACCGGTGACCATGTTTCGAGTGAACTGAGCATGGCCGGGAGTATCGGCCAATACGAAACTACGTTTCGGTGTTGCGAAATAGCGATACGCAACATCGATGGTGATTCCTTGTTCCCGCTCGGCACGCAAACCATCGGTGAGGAGTGCCAAGTTGAATGACCCATCGCCATAGCGACGACTGGCCTTGCTCACTGCGTTCAGTTGGTCTTCAAAGATTCCCTTTGAATCATGAAGAAGACGACCAATGAGCGTGCTCTTTCCATCATCGACAGAACCAATAGTGGCAATACGTACTTGTGTATTGGAGGCAGTTGAGATTGCACTCATCAGAAGTATCCCTCGCGCTTACGATCTTCCATTGCCGATTCACTGAAATTGTCATCGGCGCGAGTTGCTCCACGCTCGGTGATACGTGCAGTCGCCACTT
>WLEX01000012.1 GCA_009704065.1 Actinomycetota bacterium | reverse complement strand
GCCTCTTTGTGGCCTTTCGTCGATGGAAACGTAACAACTCAGGAGATGCAACTGCAGAAGACATCGCCTTGGTGAAAAGGCTCCTTGGTGAAGATCCCACTGACGAGGAAAATGTCTGATGTCAGATGAACTTCGCGCTGAACAGGAATTCTTGCTAAACTCGCTGCGAGATCTAGAACGTGAAAAGGCTGCCGGCGATATCGATAACGCCGACTATGCCACGTTGCGTGATGGGTACATCGCTCGTGCAGCAAAGGTGACACGCGAGCTAGAGGGCACTGCAGAAGCAGCTGAACTCCAGCCTCGGCCATGGGCAAAGCGCATCGTTGTTTCTATACTTGTGCTCCTCATTGCTGCGGGTGCAGGAGTGCTTGTTGCACGGCAATCGGGTCAACGTCTTCCTGGTCAATCTTCGTCGGGCGGAATCGAACAAAGTACAAGTGGATTACTCGCTAGTGCGCGTCAGTTGAATTTTCGTGACCCTGGCAAAGCAATTGAGTTATACACACAGGTATTGAAGCTTGAGCCCGACAACCCTGAAGCTCTCACATATCGTTCGTGGATCTTGGCACTCACAGCTCGCGGTGCAACAGGCACTGTAAAACAAGTTGCACTTGCCACGGCGGTGGGCGACTTGTTGCGAGCTCAAAAGGCAGAACCCGATTATCCGGATGCACATTGCTTTTTGGGAATTGTGTATTTCCGTTTTCTGAGCAACGCAAAATTGGCCAAACCGCAAATTGACACATGCAAGGCGATGAATCCTCCGAAGGAAGTACAAAGCTTTGTGGATTCCATTGCGGCTGAAGTGAATAAAGCCGCCGGTTAGCTGTTACACCTTCGGTGGTGCCCAGTACTCGGCGCTCACAAACAAACCATTCACACGGTGCAACACAAAAGTGCTTGCCTTCTTTAACGCATGGGGCGCATCACCGATGTCCATTCCGCGACGCAAGAGCCCGTTGATGGCATCGGGGATGACATCGCCATGACTGCACAACACTGCATTGTCAGGGGCGTCGTCGAGAGCGGCGAGTGATAGCTCGAGGGGTGACTCTTCTTCTAATCGCTTGTCAACCATCACGGTGAGGCCCGTGAGTTCAGCGAGTGGTTGCAAAGTCTGTTGGCAGCGCTCATATGGGCTCGACCACAGCACAGTCGGTTGCAGGGGGGCAAGGAGGGTTGCCAAGGCATGGGCTTGTTTCCAGCCGTCGTCCACCAGTGGTCTGTCACGGTCGTCGCCTTCCCATGTGGAGCGGCTGCCCGCTTTTGCATGGCGGACGAAATAGATCGGCATGCCCACACCGTAACCGTGGGCGAGAGCAACATGCAGGTGAACTTTTAGGGGCAGAATGGGGTTATGGGTTTTTTCGATCGCAATCGTGAAGAAGTGGTGGCAAAGGGGTACGACGCGGCTCGTCTACCGCCAGGTCAATATCTCACCGATCGATTCCCTGTGTTACACGTGGGAGAAGTTCCCACCTATGAACCTGGTGAGTGGAGCCTTTCCATTGGTGGTCTCGTCGATTCGCCGTACGTGCTTACCTTTGAACAACTCACGGCACTGCCTTCGGTGACACTCACAACCGATATTCACTGTGTAACAAAATGGTCGAAGTTCGACACCGTGTGGCGCGGTGTGCGGTTGCGCGATTTGTTAGAAACAGCAGGTGTGCAAGAAGGTGCTTCGCACATCATGGGTCACGCCGAATTTGGCTACACCGCTAACTTGCCATTCGACGATGCCACGCGTGATGAATCTTTAGTGGTGTGGGAATTTGATAACGAACCAATCGAACCAATCCATGGAGGTCCAGTTCGTTTGTTGATTCCTAATTTGTATTTTTGGAAGTCTCCAAAGTGGTTGCGCGGAATTGAAGTGCGCGACAACGATCAACCAGGTTTCTGGGAACGAAATGGATACCACATGTACGGTGATCCATTTTTAGAGCAACGCCACTGGGGCGATTAAGCAGTTACACCGTGGTGATGCACAAAGTGTCGCCAGCGGGCAACGAGTCAATAGTTTCAGGGTCGGTTTCGCCATAGATGGCACCGAGCATTCCCTTCACCATGCCGCGCTCTACGGCGCAGATAACCGGGTGATCGATTGCAACATCTCCAAATGGACAATGACTTGTAACAATGCGCATTTTGTCGTGCGTGCTATCGGTATGAGCTGCAAAACCATGCGCAGTGAGTGCATCGGCAACAGCTTGAATTGCTGAACGCAAAGAACGATGCCCAACAGCTGCGTCGTGGCCGGTTAATCCGGTTGCCATTGCTTTGCCGTAATCACGACCTACCTGTTCGGCGATGGTGTGTGCCATGTCGGGCGGCAATGCGGCAAGTGCTTTGCCCAGCAAAGTGAGAACTAGGTCGTCGGTACGAACGGAGAATTCAAGTTCGTTGTCTTTGCTTGCAACGCGGTAATGCTTTGAAGGACGACCAACACCTTGTGCTTTTGCTCGTTCAATAGTGACTTCGAGATATCCGCCAGCAGCGAGTTTGTCGAGATGATGACGAGCAACATTGGCGTGAAGGCTGAATTGGTCGGAAACTTGCGTGGCGGTAACGCCTTCTGCGTGTTCACGCGAGAAAAGATAGATGGCTCGTCGCGTAGGGTCACCAAAAGCCGAGGTCATGGCTGACACCGTGGCAGTAAATGCCTTGGGTGTCATGAGGTGGGTAGTGGTCACTTCAGACACACAGGTATTATACCTATGGCCGTAGTGCAAAATCCCCAATTCATCGGAGTCCCCATGTCCACACCCACAGTTGAACAAATCATCGAGGCTCTTCGCCCGGTGGAAGACCCCGAATTACACCGTTCCATTGTCGATCTCGACATGGTGCACGATGTGGCCGTATCGAGCCAAGGCGTATCGCTCACCATCACGCTCACCGTGCCTGGTTGCCCAATGCGTAACGAAATCACCGATCGAGTAACGAAGGCGTTGACCCCCATGGTGAATGGCGGCGGAGTCAGCATCAACTTTGGTGTCATGACCGATGCACAACGTGAGAACGTTCGCACCATGTTGAATGGCAACCCTGGTGCAACTGCAGGCAGTGGTCAAGCTCACGGACATGCTGAAGGTCGTTCCGTTCCGTTCGCTGCAAAAGATTCTAAAACTCGTGTTCTGCTTATTTCTTCGGGCAAGGGTGGCGTTGGCAAAAGCAGCGTTACAACAAACCTCGCCGTTGCACTTGCAGCAACCGGCAAAACCGTAGGCATTGTCGACGCTGATATTTACGGATATTCAATTCCTCGTATGTTGGGCGCCGAACGTGAGCCTGTGGTCATCGATGGCATGTTGTTGCCTCCAGAAAACTACGGAGTTCGCTGTATTTCTATTGGGTATTTCGTACCCGAAGGCGAAGCAGTCATTTGGCGTGGCCCAATGTTGCACAAAGCCCTCGAGCAATTTCTCACCGATGTGTTCTGGGATGAACCCGATTACTTGTTGATCGACATGCCACCAGGCACTGGCGATATCGCATTGAGCCTCAGCCAGTACTTGCCACGTGGCGAAGTTTTCGTGGTTACTACGCCACAAGAAGCTGCACAAAAAGTTGCACGTCTCTCTGCAGCAATGGCAAAGAAAGTCAACCTCACTGTGCGTGGAGTTATTGAGAACATGTCGTGGTTTACCGGCGACGATGGCAAGCGCTACGAACTCTTTGGTGCAGGTGGTGGGGCAGAGCTCGCAGCCGAACTCGAAGTGCCACTTTTGGCGCAAATTCCTTTGGTGATGCAATTACGCGAAGGCGGAGACGACGGTCACCCCATTGCTGCCGTTTCACCCGAATCCGAAGCAGGTGCTGCATTCCACGCACTTGCAGCTCAAATCGACGCAATGAAGCCCAAGAAAATCTTCAGCGCAGGACTCACCATGGTCTGACCTGTACCGTGTGGGCATCGATTGCCCACAATAGGCAGTCATCTTTTACACCTCAAGAGAACACGGAACCACAGTGGACATTCGCATCGGAATCACACAAGCACCTCGCGAGATCGCTCTCGAAGTTGAAGACGATACAAAGGCGCGTGACGCCTTGAAGAAGTCCGTCGAGAAAGCACTCAAGGGTGAAGTCGACACATTGTGGATCACCGATAAAAAGGGTCGCGACATCGCAATTCCTGCTGCCAAAATCGCTTATGTCGAAATTGGCTCCACCGATGCGGAGCGTCGCATCGGATTTGGCGACTAAAAACTCCGCAATGTCACTGTCGGTATAGACAGGTAGGGCAGACTTGCTCATAGAACGGAGCGTCTATGACAACCATTGGTGAACTCTCACGCCAACACACGCAGTTATCGAAAGAGCAGACCACACATTTGGTCAACCTTGTTAGCGAATGGGGCATGCTCGCCGACCTGTGCTTTGCTGACTTGCTCTTGTACGTCCCCGTTGAAGGTGATAACTGGATGGTGCTGGCACAAGTACGTGCCGCAACTGGTCAAACGTTGTACCTGGCCGACTGGGTGGGTTCTACGACATCGGCAGACGAACAGCCGTTGCTAGGTCAAGCATTCTCATCGGGTGTTCCGATTGAAGGTGAAATTTTTGTGCAAGGCGTCGTGGAAGATTGCCGCATGATGGCAATTCCCGTGAAATATGAAGGCGAAGTGATTGCTGTTCTCACCCGTGAGTGGTCGCGCCGAACTGGTCGTCAACCAGGAGAACTTGAACGTACCTATTTAGAGATGTTCGACAAATTCGCAGCAATGATCGTAAAAGGAACGTTTCCGTTCGCAGGCAGAGTTGCCGACTCAAGTGTGGCGCCACGTGTGGGAGACGGCGCCATTGTGCTCGATGCTGATTCGCGCGTGCGGTACGCATCACCAAACGCCACGTCGGCATTGCACCGCGTAGGCATTAGCGCAAATGCCGTGGGGCAAACTCTTGCCGAACTCGGTGTGATCGATTCTTCAGTGCGTCAGGCCTTCGAACGATTTGAACCTGTGGTCGAAGAATTTGAACAAACAGCAGATGTCACTTTGTTGACTCGTTGCATCCCCATTGTCGACATAGTCGATGAAGAATCAACAGTTCTCGGTGCAGTCATGCTGCTACGTGATGTCAGTGAACTCAGACGTCGTGACCGATTGATTTTGTCGAAAGACGCAACCATTCGTGAGATTCATCACCGTGTGAAGAACAACTTGCAGACAATCTCTTCGTTGTTGCGATTGCAAGCACGCCGTTTGGAATCACCCGAAGCTAAAGCTGCAGTTGCGGAATCTGTACGACGCATTCGCACGATTGCTCTGGTACATGAAACCTTGTCTCGTGAACCAGGCGACGACGTTGCCTTTATCGAAATTGTTCGGCCACTTCTTCGCCTTGTGGAAGAGAGCTTGCAATCACCAGATCGACCAGTGCGATTTGTGGTCATTGGTGACGGTGGACGTCTTCCCGCCACTGTGGTAACCCCGCTATCGGTGGTGCTCACAGAGCTATTGCAAAATGCGGTCGACCATGGTTTCCCCGAAGGTGATGGTGGCGGAAACGTAGTGGTCGAACTCGATGTCAGCGATACTGAATTACGTGTTTCAGTCATTGACGATGGGCGTGGAATTCCTGACGGATTCAAGTTGGCCGACGCCACTGGCCTTGGGCTTTCCATTGTGCGCACGTTGGTGACGACTGAATTAGCTGGGTCCATTGAGATGAGGCCCGCGGTAGCAACAGAACTTGCAGCTGTTGATTTGGTGCCTCGGGATAGAAACACCGGAACAGTGGTGACGTTGCGTCTTCCACTTGAGCACGATTAGTGCTCTGAGAAATTAGATTGCTTTTTGAGCGCGAGCGCGCTTGGCGGCATCGCGACGAATTTGGCGGCGCTCTTCTTCAGAAAAGCCACCCCAGATACCAGTGTCTTGGTTTGTCTCTAGGGCAAAGTCGAGGCATTCGATGTTGACTGGGCATTCGCAGCACACAGATTTTGCTTTCGCGATTTGAAGAAGTGCCTGACCAGTGGTTCCAACGGGGAAGAACAACTCTGGATCGGTGTCGCGACAAGTGGCGTCATTTCGCCAGGTGTAATCAGCACTTCCAAGAGCTAGCGATGACGCAAGAATCGACACGTCGGGCTTCCTTCTGTTGGGGTTGGGGCGCAAAGCGCACGATAAAACTTCGAGTGGTGAACCACCGAAGAAGAACACTACGAGCGAAGTTGCCAAGTGACAATCAGACGGGCAAAGTTCCCATGATGTATTTTGGCTGTGGAAAAATAAATCTTTCGAAGGTGAGAGCGTTATGGCGAATGTGCAGGTAATAGCCCATCGAGGGGCATCGCGGGCAGAACGCGAAAACACGCTCGAAGCATTTCGCCGTGCAGGCACCATGGGTGCCGACGCAGTTGAATTAGATGTCCGTCGCACTGTTGATGGCGCAATGGCAGTACATCACGATGCAGTGTTGCCAGACGGTCGTGTGATCGTCGAAATGCATTCATCTGATCTTCCAACACATGTTCCGTTACTTCCCGCTGCGCTCGACGCATGTGCCGGTATGTGGGTCAATATTGAAATCAAGAATCACCCCATCGATCCCGATTTCGACCCCAATGATTCTTTGGCTGCCACCATTGCGGCTCACCTTGCTGACCGGGGCGAAGATCACAGGTGGCTCATCTCTGCGTTTCATCGCCCAACAGTTGATGCGATGCGCACTCTTCGCCCTGAAGTACGCACAGCGTGGCTTACAGAGGGTGTACGGGACGAGGATTGCGAAAGAGTGGCGCGTGACATGGCTGGCTTTGGGCACACGGCCCTTCATCCATATACGAAATTCCTCAATCAGAACTGCATCAATGTCTTTCATTCACACGGATTGCAGGTCAATTCATGGACTATCGATGATCCGGCACGTATGGCCGAAGTAATCGAGTGGGGAATCGACGGCATCTGCACCAATGTGCCCGATATTGCCCTGCAGGTGCGCGATAAGGCGGAGTGATTACGGGTGCGAACGCACTAAACGCAATGCGTTAGGCACGAACTCAAAGTTCACGTTCTGTATTTCACCCAAATAATCGCCATCTAGTTGATACGGGAACGCCCGTGAATCACTGACCGTGACTTGTCGTACATCGGTACGAATGTCGAGCCACGGATAATCACGAACTCCGCCACCTCGTAGAGCAGATGCCATGGTGCGCAACATGTGCGGTGCCGCAAGCGAAGTAAATGTGACTACCGAAAGTCCCGTGGAGAGTGATGTGGTGGGAACAATGTCGAACGGGCGGTTCCCTAAATACGTATAGGGGTTCGTGTTCATCACAATCGAAAAGTACGCGTTGTCGACAGTATTGCCATTGCCAAAATCGAGCGAGAAGTGTGGGCGCTTCTTGTCGTAGTCGAATGCCCACGTGCGTAATGCGGCAACAACAAACAAAGGGTGACCTGCATATCGCTTTAACGCTGCGCGTTGTTCAACGCGACGCACTACTGCTGCGTCGTATCCAAGACCAGTATGAAAAGTGAAATAGCGACCATTGGCACGACCGAGGCCAATAGGGGAGATGTCGTTGCGATCGAGTGCATCCACAATGAGATCAACAGCTTGCAGGGCATCGTTTGGCATCCCGAGTGTGCGTGCGAACACATTGGTGGAACCGCCAGGCAAAACAGCGAGTGCTGTGTCGGTAGTAGCAACACCGGTTGCTACCTCGTTCAGGGTGCCATCACCTCCGTAGGCCACCACCACATCGATGCCACGGCGGGCGGCATCTTCGGCAAAACGGGTGGCATGACCGCGTCGATTGGTCTCCACTACCTGCACGTCGTGATGGCGAGAGAGCCGTTCGTGGACCACGACGGTGTTTTTCGCCGTCACGGAGGACGCAAAGGAGTTCACAATGAGGAGAAGTCGCAAGGGCAGCAACGGTATCAGCGCCCTGCGACGAGGGTCACGCCGAAACTCCATTTTGAGGGCCTCTCGGGTTGGGTGATTAGCCGTTTGGTCGGTAACAATAGAGCCCATGAATGTGATCGTTTGTGTGAAGCAGATCCCCGACCCCGCGGCGCCTGGTGCGCTCGATGGGGCAACCAACACCCTGAAGCGAGATGGCAAGCTCATCCTCGACGACTCCGACGCCTATGGCGTGGAAATGGCTCTTCAGTTGGTCGACAAGGCAGGCGGTGGCGAAGTAAGCCTCGTCTCCATGGCGCCCAATGGTGAAACCTCTGGTTTGCGCACTGCGCTTGCCATGGGTGCAGCTAAAGGTGTTCTTGTATCCGATCCTGCACTGCAAGGTTCCGATGCACTCACCACAGCAAAAATTCTTGCTGCAGCAATCAAGCGTCTTGGTGGAGCAGATCTCATCATCGGTGCAACCGAATCATCCGATGGTTACACCGGCACCGTGCCTGAGCAGATGGCAGAACTTCTTGGTCTTCCTTCCGTAACTTTCGCAAAGAAAGTTTCTGTCGAAGGTGGAACATTGAAGGTTGATCGTCAGACCGAAAATGGTTACGACGAAGTCACCTGCGCATTGCCAGCACTCATCAGCGTTACTGCTGGTGTTGTTGAGCCTCGCTACCCATCGTTCAAAGGCATCATGGCTGCAAAGTCAAAGCCAGTAGAAGAAGTCACTGCAGCAGACCTTGGTGTCACACCAGTCGGCTGGGCAGGCGCCGGACAAAAGATCAGCAGCGTTGCACAAGCAGAAGCTCGTCAAGCTGGCGAAGTCATCGAAGATGACGGCGAAACATTTGGCAAGATCGTCGGGTTCCTTGAGAACCTGAAGGTCATCTGAGTCGAAGTCACTAGAGGAGTATCACAATGGCATTGAACAACATCTGGGTCTTCGCACAGGTCGCTAATGGCGCACCTACGTCGGCCACACTCGAACTGCTTACAAAGGCACGTTCACTTTCTTCCAACGTCACCGCAGTTATCGGTGGCGACGGAGCATCTGTTGCTGGCGCACTCGGCGAGTACGGCGCAACAAAAGTAATTGCAGTCGATCACGGCTCATCACTTCCTGGCGTTGCAATTGCATCAGCCTTGAAGAGTGTTATCGACGGTGGCGACACCCCCGACCTCATCATGTTCCCTCAGAACTACGAAGGTCGCGACGTCATGGCACGTTTGTCGGTCAAGCTCGACAAAACAGTTCTTACCAACAACACCGACATCTCTGATGGCGGCGACGGCGTCACCGTTGTGACACCAATCTTTGGTGGCAACACCTTGGTGAGCACATCATTTACTGGTGCAGGTCCATTCCTTGCAGCCTTCCGCCCCAAGTCATTTGTGGCTGAATCAGCTGGTGGAGCCGCTGCTGCAGTTACTGCGGTTGCAGTTCCTGATCTTGGTGCAACAGGCGGCGCAAGCGTCACTGCTGTGCACGTTGAAGAAACAACTGGTCCAAAGCTCGACGAAGCCGACATTGTTGTCGCAGGTGGTCGCGGACTTGGCGAAGCAGCAAGCTACGCAATGGTCGAAGACCTTGCCAAGTTGCTTAAGGGTGCACCTGGTGCATCACGTGCAATCGTCGACGCCGGCTGGGTCCCTTACTCGTACCAAGTCGGACAAACCGGCAAGGTTGTAAAGCCAACTATCTACATCGCTGCAGGCATCTCTGGTGCAACTCAGCACATGGTGGGTATGAAGGGTTCAAAGAACATCATCGCCATCAACAAAGACAAAGAAGCACCAATCTTTGGTGTAGCCGACCTCGGCATTGTTGGCGATGTGCACAAGGTTCTTCCAAAGCTCATCGAAGCCCTCAAGGGCCGCTAACTATTCTCTCCGCTTCGGCGGGTGTGTAAACGAAAAGAAACCCTCGCCTTCGGGCGGGGGTTTCTTGTTTGTTGGGCGGAAGTTGATTGTGATTGATTGATTTATTGAACTAACCAAATTGGGATAGTCAGCCTCTCGATAGGTCATTTGAAAGCAACGACGTCAGGAATCTTTATTGGTGCAAAGTTCTGTTGTTGTATCGGATTGTGAAGAAACTGAAACTTTTGGTTGAGTGAATTGGTCACCCTTGATAATTGCACTTGCTGAACCATTCACCACATCTACAGTGATCGTCTCTGTTCGCTGAGTCCAAATTATTGATGCATTTGCAGTGAAGTTTGAAGAAGAATTAATAATGAGGCGGAAAGAATGGTTTGCAGGTGACCCAATGGGATTTACATAAACCCGGCAACTGATGGGAACTTTAGAAGTTGAAGATTCGAGAGTAGGACTACCCGAATCTTTTAACTCGTTTGGTGTGCCATTCGTATTCCGGGTTGGAGATGAATTATTCGACAGATTTGATGACAGCTCTGCATCCTTGGGATCGTCCGTCGCGGGTAGGTCAGTATTGGATCCATTTGTCCGTTGTGAAGACGTTTCTTGATTTTTGGAATCTGTGCGTGAGTTGGTTGGCGTTGTCACTTGCATAGCGACCGAATCCTTGAGTGGATCAGAACGTAATCCCAATTTTCCTGACCATAAGAAAACTGTCACTGCTGTAAGTGCCACGATCAAAAGACCCGTTGGAAGATATGGCCTATTTTTGAGCACACGTCATCATATATAAGAGGTTCAAAAACACAGAGATCAATTGTGTAATGAAATCAACATAGGTCCAAAGCGAGATCAACTATTAGCCAAATACACCTGATAGAAATACTTCTTATACGATTTCCATAAATTGTAAAAGGTAGGGGTAGTTATGTCGCGTGCATTACGTCAGGGGATGACGTGGTTTGTAAGTTTCTCCTTAATTGCTGGGCTCTTTATTGTGACCTCGACTCTTGCACCAGTAGCCACGCAGATAGCGAAAGCTGCAGTGGAATCGACTACGTGTGTTAGCACCCCTCAAACCGGCCGAGTGAGTGGACTCATTTCAAACAAGTCTTCGGGAACCGAAGTTGCATATACAAGTGGTGCGCGCGTGCGACTCATCGACCTTGATGAAGAGATCGTGGTTTCTTGCGTGATTGCCGACTCAACAGGAAGATATGCGATTGACACCAATAGAACTGGTGGCGGCTATTTGATTTCGGTAGACCCTGCGCCGGGAGCGCCGTCCAGTTTGGGTTCAACTGGCGGGGCCATCCGTCTTATCAATTCATCGATTATTCGAAACTATTCATTTGGAATTGCCACCTATCAAGGCGTCGCTACATTCAACGGGGCTTACCCAACAGACACATATATCTGTCTACATGGAAACTCGGCTAGCCGATGTGGATTCGTTGTTTCCAGGTCTGATTCAGAGTCTCCGCGATTTGCGCTGTATGACGGTGGGCTGCAAGGTGAGGTTTACTCGTTAACTGCTCGCAAAAAATCAGATGGTGTCAATTTAGATGGTTATCTCGATATCGCAGCTCTAGTTGATTCATCAAATATTGAGATGAAAATGCAAGCAGTAGTAGGTGATGTGTCCAGAACGAATGGGTGCGTCGGCGGGAAAACACCAAATGTTGTAGGGCGTGTCACTTTGGGGGGATCTGCCTATGTAACCACTGTGAAACTGGGTCAAGATTGGGAACCGTATTCGTCTACTACTGCTCCGACAAGTATGTATCTAGCCCTTACAACAACTTCGGCTGCGGATGGTTCATATCAATTTTGTGTAGACACTTCGGTATCTGACGGCGTACCCAAAGTGTTACGTGCCGTTGCAACAGTTGCGAACCTTGGCACAAATCCCGCTTTGGGAGACACCTACTCCACTTGGGTTGATTCCAGTTGCCTTCTTGCGGCAATTGGTTGCGAGATTCCATCATTTGAAATGAAGGAAAAGTTTTTGTGGGGAACCATTGTTGTCGATGGAGATGGCGATGCAAGCACTCCATCAGTTCCTCTGTCTAATGCAAATATCGATATCAATAAGAATTCTCAAAGCCGAGCCGATAACTGGTATGGCAGTTTTCGAACAGACACTTTGGGACGCTTCTCAGTTTCTGATGTTCCTAAAACGGGCGAATTCAGTGTTTATGTGAGCCCGACTCCTTCATGTGATATTTCGAGTTCTACATGCAACGCTGAAACCGACCTCAATAGCAGTGCACTTTCAAAGAGTTTGACCCTTACCTTAGGTGGCTCACCACATGAGTTGAATGTAGAAGTTGACCGAGGAAATTTAGGTCTCTTTGCTGTAGATCCGGATGGATATGAATTGTCTACCCGATATTCAGGTGGTTGGGCTCGCATTGTTCCGTCGAATGATGCATGCCGTGTTGAATTAGTAGCAGAGAATTACTCGAGCCAGTGCCGAGTGGAAATCTCCTCGGCATATTATGAAAAATCTCCTTCAATGCAGATTGCAAAACTCGCAACTGGTACTTACGACATTCTTATGTCAGCTAATGGATTTGCCACCTCAATGTCAACCGTGTCTGTATCGGCCACGGGCACCGTCAGTGTTGTAAGTGGACCGCTGGCGACGGGTGGAGGTAATCGGTTTATTCAAAAAGTTTCCGATGGGAATATGAAGTTCAAGGTCAACACGGGTTCAGATTTAAATCAGGTCGCACCCGATTCCATCATGGTGGACCGCTACTATTCGTCGGGTTCGGAAATCGGCTACTCGCAATCAGAATTCCAGGGCTTTATTGATGAGGATGGTTATGCCAATTGGAATGCTCCTTTCAGTGGCATCTACAAATTCTCATTCGCAGCCACCTCGGCAAGAGCTGATCTAGCTGGTTATGTAACCACTGATGTGATTTATGAAATTCAAGTTACGAATGGCGTTGCATCAATTCTTCACACATGTTCAGACTCGACGTCAACTGTCCCCGGTGCGCCAGCACCCACTACAACTAATCCAGGAGCAACGAATCCTTCTACGGGGGGAACACCTACTTGTCTCGGTGATGCGCCAACTCTCTCAAACGGCTCTGTTCAAGTTTCACTCAAGAAGGCAAACTTCGAGGGCGAAGTGTGCGCTGCGCTTCCTGCCAATTCATGCTCGGCTCCCACCGCTTTCTATCCGATGATTCGCCTTACGCAGTCATATCCCACAGGTTCAAAGGCGGCAATTTCAAGACAATTGAATGGCAGTAAATTCTATTTAGATCTTCCATATGTGTCCTCTGCATCAAATGCGCTAAACATGACCTTGTACACCGTTTCAATCAGGCTGTCTAATCGCGGTTTATACGCTAATCAGATTCGTATTCTGAAAGTTGCGCCATCCGGAGTCATCTCATACTGCGGCTCAAATGTCGCAAAGGTTTATTTGGGAACACCGTGCAGTAGTCCAACAAACTTGAGTGTTGATTCGGCAACTGGGAGGACAGTTCTTCCAAGCATCAGGCTGAGGCAGGGAAATGTGATCGGGAAGGTGCTTGAACCTGGCAATTCCTCAACTGTTGTAAGTGATTCACGAATCTGTTTTGTAGATTCTGCAAGACCTGCCTCTTTTTGTAGTGTCTTCAGTACTTACCTAGATCCGTTCAACAGCTACACGGATGAAAAGGGTGAATTCGCAGTTGATCTCGACCCAGGTACATATTCAGTTCAAGCATCTCCGGGGAATTCAGAAAATGGTTCTGGATCTGAGTATTCAGAGGGAACAAGTACT